>NZ_CEYAEZ010000049.1:0-19782 GCF_982781345.1 Desulfovulcanus sp. | reverse complement strand
ATGAATTCGCTGTGGCTGGTTTGTCCTTGCCGCCGGTTATGAGCCGAAAACAAGCGCTGGCTAAACTCTTTCGCCCGTTTAAAAATATGCATGGCTAGGTAACTGGGTTTATATCCTCCTCCAGGGTCAGAGTTTCTGACCAAACCTACCATTAAAGAGGCGCCTTAAGTGGCGCCTCTTTTTTTGTTGAACAACAGAGTCTGTGGCCAAACCCAGGGCCATCTCATCTAATTTTAAAGAATAATCTCGCGCAAAAACCCTTTGCGTCTTTGCGGCTTGGCGCAAGGTAATGTCTTTTAACATATTGAAAGTATAGCACAATTAGATAAGATAGCCCTGTGGCCAAACCCTATTTTAACCGCTGATTGAAAGTCTTTGTACCAGCATGAAAGAAACCAAGACTAGAATAAACCATGGAAATTAGGCCACAGACTCTACAGATATTCCTTAAAAAAATTGCAAAGAAAAAAGGCAAGTTCATAACACAGAATCGTAAAAAATAATTTGCCAACGACAAGCCTTACTGTTAGAGATTTTAATATAGGTAGAAATTTCCTCAACAATTAAGAGGATAATCCAAAACACTGGTCCCAGTTCCAACAAGGGCTTGCCAGGATGTGGATTTATCTGTGGAGGTAGATCATTTGCATCTAGAGAAAAAAATTAGCCAGACCCAAAAAATATTCGAACAGGTCTATGCCAGGTTCGCCCCTGATAAGATAGCGGTAGCCTGGACAGGAGGCAAAGACTCTACCACAGTACTCTGGCTGTGGAAAAATTTCCTAAGAAAAAAAGAATATGGAGCAAACCCCAAGGCCTTAAACGTGGATACAGGGCTAAAATTTCCTGAAATCATAAAATTTAGAGATCACCTTCAGGCCAACTGGAAGATTGACCTTATAATTGCCCGGCCCGAAGTGACCTTGGAAACCTACCCCATTGCCCAAAACAAGGTTGCCTGCTGTCGAGATTTAAAAATAATTCCTCTGCAAAAAGCGGTTAGAGCTCATGGTTTGACCACCTTACTCACAGGACTTCGTTTTGATGAACACCCATCAAGAGAAAAAAGAGACTATTTTGAACAAAGAAAGGACCCTGAATATATGCAGGTCAACCCTATCCTACATTGGCGCGAGATGGATATCTGGTCATATATCATGCAGGAAAATCTTCCTTATTGCTTTCTGTATGAGCAGGGATATCGATCCTTGGGTTGTAAGCCCTGTACCCGTCTTCCAGAAGGTGAAGGAGAAAGATCGGGCAGGGACAAGGAAAAAGAAGACCAACTATCTGTACTAAACAGCCTGGGGTATTTTTAGGACTGAGTAGTACCAGATGCTCATGCAAAAACTTAGGTTTTTGCATGAAATTTTGAATGTTGAGTTTTAAATGCTGAATTATCTTAATCGGTTGTGTTTGCCATGTTTTTATTAAAATTATTTCGACTTGTTACAATTGCATTTAATTTTCCCTGTTATCAAAAACACGCTTTGTTTTGCGCTCTGACCTTGGCAAAGACTTATAGGGCAGCAACTCTACCCCGACACTAACCATCAGCTGTCCTTTTATTCTTTGTTGCACATCTTTAACAAGCTTAACATCTAAACTACTGTCTATGCCTTCAGCTCGTTCCACTTTAATCAGCATATAATCTCTGCCATCATTCTTTCTTTCCAGTATGATCTGATACTCGCTGCCCAACCCTTTAATCTCTGATAGAATATGGTCTATTTGAGCGGGATAAATGTTTACCCCCCTGAAGATAATCATGTCGTCTGACCGGCCCAATATTCGATCATGCCTGGGCATAATACAACCACATGGGCAGTCTCCACTCAACAACCTTGTCAAGTCTCTGGTACGATAACGAATAAGTGGCACAGCCTCCTTACGCAAGGTGGTCACCACCATCTCGCCTGTCTCTCCTTCAGGAACTGGCTCCAATGTCTCGGGATCAATGATCTCAATGATATAATAATCGGCCCAGTAATGAATCCCATTATGGCAGACACATTCCAGTCCTGTGCCCGGGCCATACAACT
The DNA here is from genome assembly GCF_982781345.1 of Desulfovulcanus sp. Classification (NCBI taxonomy): domain Bacteria; kingdom Pseudomonadati; phylum Thermodesulfobacteriota; class Desulfovibrionia; order Desulfovibrionales; family Desulfonauticaceae; genus Desulfovulcanus; species Desulfovulcanus sp. Next base: position 17,740 of record NZ_CEYAEZ010000049.1, on the reverse strand, counting down.
CTGTCATGCCAGGAATATCAAACATATGCTCAAGACCAAGTAATTCCTGGATACGTTTTCTCATGGCATCGCTAGAGCGCTCAGAGCCAAAGATCATTTTCTTCAGACTAATTTTATCTTTTATCCCTCGCCTGTTCACCTCTTCTGCCAAAAGAAGCCCCATTGATGCAGTGCAGCAAATAACAGTGCTTTGAAAATCGATCAGAAACTGGCATTGCAAATCCAGGTTGCCAGGCCCTACAGGCAAAGCCAGGGCTCCAAATCTTTCACAGGCTGCCTGAAAACCAGCTCCTGCTGTCCAAACGCCATAGCCTACAGCTATCTGTACTCTGTCTTCAGGGTTGAGCTCAGCCATTTCAAAACAACGCGCAAAAAAATGAGTCCAGTCATCTATATCTTTTTTTGTATAACAAAGCACCTTCCTCTTGCCAGTAGTACCAGACGAAGCATGAATACGCACTACATCCTTTAACGGCACAGCAAGAAGTGGGAAGGGATAGCCATCCTGAAGGTCTTTAGCTGTTGTAAAGGGAAGTTTTTGTAGATCCGCTAAACTTTGTATATCTTCTGGACGAACTCCAGCCTCGTCCATTTTCTTTCTGTAATCCTTCGAACCTTGATAAGCATGCTGTACTGTCCATTTCAATCCCTGAAGCTGCAGTTCTTGCAATTCCTCAATAGATTTAATCTCTGGCATAAAAGTTCTGGTCATAAATAACACTCCTTACTTAAACCTAAACCTAAATTCAGCGATTCTGTGACTTATGTGGATTATTATAGATTCTAAATCCGAACTTCGATATCCGGATTTTAAATTTACTCTATGCAAAAGGAACTAAAACACTTTCCGGAAAAAATCGCTCAATTCAGGTTAAATTTATTATCCATTAACCCAACCAGGCAACAGGGTCACAATTTCAGGAAAAATTATAAGAAGGATGATACACAAAATACAGGGCAACAAGAAAATACTCGCGCTTTTATAAATAATGCTCAGGTCGATTTCAGGCGCAAGGGCCTTGACCACATAGATGTTCACCCCGACTGGCGGCGTTATGGCCCCCATGGTGGTAACCATGGTCAAAAGTATGGAATACCAGACAGGGTCAAAACCAAGCTTTATCCCTAAGGGGAAAAAGATAGGAATAGTTAAGACCAGGAAGCCTAAAGAATCTATAAAACAACCGCCTATGAGATAAATAAGCAACACAAAAGTCAAAATAATATAGGGCGAGACAGGCAGAGAAGCTGCAAACTCTGCTACTGCAAAAGGCAACCTGGTGATGGCCAGGAAACGTCCAAAAATAATCGCTCCTGTGATCAGGAAAAAAACCATGCTGGAAATCTTCACTGTTTCGACAACGGAATGAACAAATCCCTTCCAGGATAGGCTACGCGTGGCAAGTGCTAAAATCAGGGTAAAAAATACACCAACTGCACCTGCTTCCGTAGGAGTAAACAGGCCTGCATACAACCCACCAATGACTATAGTAAAAATTATCACGGCTTCGATAACACCGGCCAATGATTTTATTCTTTCTTTCCAGGAGGCTTTAGGCCCGGCCGGACCCAATTCAGGATTAAGACGGCAGATAAGAAAAATTGTAAGGACAAATAAGGATCCTAGAAGCAAAGCAGGCAATACACCACCAAGAAAAAGCTTGATTATTGATTGCTCCGTCTGAAGGCCGATAATAATTAAAACTACGCTAGGCGGCATAAGTGTCCCCAGTGTGCCGCCGGTTACTATTGTCCCACTGCTAAGTCTTGTATCATAATTATATTTACTCATTTGAGGCAGGGCTACTGTACCCATGGTGGCTGCTGTAGCTGTGTTGGAGCCACAGATAGCTGCGAATAGTTCATCTGCGCCTATGGTGGCAATTGCCAGGCCTCCGGGCCAGTGGCCAAACCATTTATAAGCCGCATTATACAATCTTTCCGCAATGCCCGAATTAAAAGCCAGGTAACCTAGAAAAATAAAAAGAGGAATTACTGTAAGGCCATAACTTGAAAATGTAGACCAGATTTCTGATCCTACCATGGTAACGGCAGCCTTTAAGGAGATCACGTACCAGAAACCGCAAAATCCCACCACAGCCATGGCAAATCCAACTGGCATGGCCAGAAAAAAAAGTGCCACTAAAAGAAAAGCTATTCCGATAATACCTATTAGCGTCAGGTCCATAATTAAATTTTGAGTTTTAAGTTCCGGGTTGTGAATGGTGGACAGGAGCAAACAGCTACATCCCTGCTTCCCAGTATTGTTGAATCCCACTTTGCGGGTCTGAGTTCGGCAATGTTTAACAGGATAATGTCTTACTATTTCCCTGTTTCTTCGTTTCTCCGTTTGAGTATGGATTTCAAGAAATCAACCAGAAAAACAAGAGAAAGAACAAAACAACCTAATGCCACCCCATAGGTAAATGGATAATAAATAATCCGCAAAGTCTCGGAAAGCTCACCGGTCTGCCGCAGGGTGGCTGCATATTCGGCAATCTGCCAGGCAACAAAGCCAAAAAAAATCATGCAGATAAAATAATTTATCATATTCAAAAAATTACGCATTCTTTTGGGGAACCTGAGAACAAGTACATCAACTGCGATATGACCTCGCCTTACCTGAGTGTAACCAAGGGCAAAAGCTGTTAGAACAGCGCTCAGATAGCCCATTAGCTCAAAAGTGCCTGGAATTGGTCTGCCAAACATGCGCAAAAACACATTGGAGCATGTCAAAATGGTTACAGCTAGTAAAAGACAACCTGATATCGCCAATAAAACTCTGTTTAAATAGCAGATTGCCCTGTCAAGAATTGAATTTATTGATTTCATGGCATTTTCAAAGGGGCGAACCTATGTGTTCGCCCCACTTTTTGCAGGTATACCTTTAACGTTGTACTCTACTCGTATTTTTTAATCATGCTCTTTATGTCTTCAACAATTTGAACGGCAGGAAGACCTTTTACTGTCATATCCTTGATCCACTGATCTACAATTGGGTCCAGAAGCTTATCCCATCTGGCTTTTTCTTCCTTGCTAAGCTTGATAATTTCAACTCCCTGTGTCTTTTGTGACCATTCAAGAGCTTCAGCTACATGGTTATCCATATAAGTACCGGTCCATATACATTGCTCTCTACCTAAGTCCTCCATGACTTTTTGCACATCTTTTGGCAGTCTGTTCCAGGAATCCATATTCATAACAACAGCAAAAGGATATACAGCAGTGTTGGTGATTGTCACATACTTACAAAGTTCGGCGAACTTAAAATCTTTCAGTACTTCAAGAGAAGAAAATAATCCCTTGACCACGCCTTTTTGCAAGGCTTCCGGAGTCTCTGGCATGGGCATTCCCACGCGGTTCGCTCCCCACGCTTTCAATATCTGGGCTGCTCCGCCGGAGGCACGCAAGGGAACGCCTTTTATATCCTCTAAAGTTCTGATGGGAATTTTAGACATAATGTTAGAAGGAGCGGTAGTAAACATGGTCAGCACCTTTACTTTGGCAAAAGACCTCGGAGTATATTTTTTATATAACTCCCATAAAACAAGACTTGCTACCCTGGAATTAGGAAGACCCAGAGGCAAAGAAATAGCATTAGTGATAGGGAAACGTCCTGGCTGATAGGCCATACAAAGACAACCAATATCTGCTGTACCTGCAATAACCCCGTCCATCATGCCCTTGGCCTTGAGCAAGGTGCCGCCAGGATATGTCTGAATAAGAACTTTGCCTTTAGTGCGCTCTTCAACCTTTCTTTTCCACTCCTCCATCTGAACACAAGGAAAAGTAGGAGCTGGTGGAAAATTAGCATAATTCAAGACAATTGGCCCACCGGCCATGACAGGTACAGGCATGTAAAAACAAAACATTGACAGGAAAAAAAACAAGCCCAATACAAAAGACCCTAGTTTTCTGCTCACTTATCCTACCTCCTAATTAAATCTAGACAATGCAATGCTGAATTTGTGATCTCAATAGTTTAGCCTTATTTAAAATCAGCAGTCAATACGTAAAAAGACAAGAAAGAGGATAGCCTCATAAAATTCTTAGCTAGAGGCTATGAATAGCAAAGTCTGGATGAGAAAAATATATGTTGGTGCGACTGTAAAAAGTCTACAGTGTATCGGAGAGGGAAATTAGAGGTAAAGGCCAGGCATTTGGAGGGTTGAGTTTTTTAAATACTATAAGCAACATATGCAATTTGCTCTGTTTCTCAGTCCTAAATGCCTAAATAACTATGAGGACAGGGCAGGCTAATTCAGGGAAGAAGCAAAACTTTCTTCCCTACCTGTCAACTCAAGCAGCTTTTTAATCAATTACACTTTTGCAGGCACTGACGACCAGCTCTATGACCACCAGTTGTGCAGACCATATTCCGACCGCTATTTTTAGCTAAATACAACGCCTCGTCAGCCCGATTAATGAGCACGTCAGCTGGTGTGAACGGATCTGGCCTTAAAGACGCAACCCCGATGCTGGCGGTAACATTAAACCTTTTACCCTGAAATGAAAAAATTATTTTCTGAATATTCTGACGAATTCTCTGAGCCAGAAGCCAAGCATCTTCTTCACTAGTCTCTGGCAAAAGTAACACGAATTCTTCGCCCCCATACCGGGCCACAAAATCAGTCTCCCGAACTGTATTTTTCAAAAGCCTGGCAATCCTTTGCAAAACCATATCCCCGGCCAAGTGACCATAAGTATCATTGATCTTCTTAAAATAATCCAAATCTAACATAAGCAAACTCAAACTATGGCCATGGCGCTGATGTCTCTTCAACTCCAACCTTAGTCTTTTGTCAAAAGATTGACGATTATAAACTCTGGTCAGGCCATCATGATCAGCCTGAATACGCACTTTTTTATATTTTAAGGCATTCCGGATGGCCAATCCCAGATGATTACCCGCACTTTGTAAAATCTGAACCTGATCTCGTCCCAGGTTGGAAGCCTGACTGGTAACCACTGCCAAGGCCCCAAAAGTTTTCTGGCCAATTTTTAAAGGGATCAGAATCAATTGCCATGTTTGCGGCTTCAATAAGCAATCATCCACTTTGTATGCTAGATAATTGACCTGATAATTTTTTATCATTTTCTGATTAAATCTTTGGCTGGCCTGTAAAAGATATTCAATCCACTTTTGCTCCAATCCTGGAGAAGTAGAGGGCAGATAGATCTGAGCCTCCAGGTCATTTTCTTCCTGCCAAAACACCCCTAAAAGCGCTTTGGTATCCAGAACTGCATCAAACTCTTTCCGGGCCATGTCTAAAATCTCGGACACATCCAGACTCAAAGTAGCCTTAGCTAAAATACGATTTAAAAATGCCAGTTGTTCATTTTTCCTGGCCAAAAGTTCTCTTTCCAAGGCAATTTCTCTGGCCATATGGTATAGGTCAAGATATAAATTATGTACTTCTGCGACCCTATTCTTGAAATAAGTTAACTTTTTTCTGTTTACAGGGAGATATAAATAGCCCAAAAAATTTTCGGGCGGTGGAAAGTCATAAGCATCCAAGGAAATTCTTTCAGTAACCACCAAGACCACTTGAATACTTAAGTCGCCTCCAAAAATGTCCAAGGTGGAAATATTTTCCCACTTCTCAACGGGTAGAAAAAATACTGCCGGACAATTAGGACCTGATTCCTGATTAATTTTTTCCAGTTCCTTTAAGCTAACTATCCGGCAGCCTGATGGACAATTTTGCTCAAACTGCTTTTCAATGTCAGCAGGGATATCTAACAAAAGAAAATAAATATCTTTATTTTCTCGATTCATACTTGCCCTCCTTTTCCTACTCAGATAAAGTAATTCCAGCAATTTACATACCAGGCTGTGAGTGAGTTGCTGCATTTACATTTTCCAAGTCCATTCACGAAGCGAAGAAGAATAAGGAAAAAACGTATCGTTAAGGATGACATGAGAAAACGCTGCGTATCTTAGTCCTGAGTCGTAAGTTTTGACTAAGCCAAACCCTAGCCCCCTCACTCCAATACTTATACGCATGCTACCCAGGGCAGAAAGAATTGACTGTTTAAGCAAAGTTATTGACAGATAAAAAATTATGGAACAAAAAATTTGGGCATCTCTTGACCCCTTTTTTGAAGCCGGGCCTATTCTAGGTCGCAAAATTGCCAATAGTTCTTTCTTGAAAGCTCTGCTCAAAACCGATCCTTTTGATGAATATCACTTTTTTTTGCCCGACCTGAAAACCATTAACCACCTAAAAGACTTTATTCGCCAATCCCTTCCCACATTGACAGGCAAAGTGCGCATTTATCCCCGATTAAAACTCTTAAGGGCCCTGCAAAAGTATAACTATTTTTGCTTTCACTTATCAGACTGCATCAATTATCCAGCAGGGCTCTCCAGGCTGCGCAATAGATTCAGTTCCACTATCTTTCCCATTACCAGTATGATCCACTCTCTAAGCTATCAGCATTACAGCCTCTATTTCTTTCGCCATCTCTGGCCGGGATGCACAGCCCGGGACGCGCTGGTTTGCTCATCAAGTAGTGGCAAAGAAGTTATTCAAAAATATTATAACCATTTACGCACATCCTATAACCTTAGCATCGATTTCAAAGAACCGTCTCTTTTCACCATTCCGCTAGGTCTTTTTACGGATGAATTTCTTCCTTTGGACCCTGAAAATAAAAAACTCATCCGTCATGAACTTGGACTCTCGGAAGAAAAAGTATCCTTGGTCTTTTTAGGCCGCATCTCTCATTATTCCAAAATGGACTTCTTGCCTCTTTTGCGAGCCATACAGGAAGTCTTTACGGCAGGAGTCAAAAAAGAGGAAATAACTCTGATTCTGGCCGGGTGGGTGAATGAGGAAGAAGATTTTCTTGAGCCTCTTAAAAACTTAAGTCAAAATATTGGCCTGACACTAAAAATATTTCCCCGGCCAGATGAAACCCTGAAGAAAAAAATCCTGGCCCAGGGGGACATTTTTATTTCTCTGGCTGACAACTACCAGGAGACCTTTGGCCTGACTATTTTAGAGGCCCAGGCCATGGGCCTTCCTGTAATTGTCTCTGATTTTGATGGATACAAAGAACTCGTTCAAGACCAAAAAAGCGGCTTTCTCGTTCCTACCTATGGTCCATCCTCTCAGGACTGGCTCTGCGACCTGGCTCCCCTTATTTTTGATAATCAGTCGCACCTATTAATGGCTCAAAATGTAGTGGTCGATATGCCTGCTTTGGTCAAAAACCTGCTAACCTTGATCCAAAACAAGGAACTGAGGATCAAGATGGGTGAATTTGGCTCTATGTTTGTTCGTCAGCACTTTGATTGGTCTAAAATAATCTTGTCCTATCTGAACCTATGGAAAAATCTTTGGAATCAAAAAATAGAACCAGAGCAAAAAGCAGTACCTCATCCTTTGAACACTCCTTATCCTGAAATATTCTCCCATTATCCCAGCCGAATTTTAAATGAAAATGAACTCGTCAAGTGGAGCAAATTGGGACAACGCATCTATAAAGGGCAAGATTTTCCTGTCGTGTATGCCGGGGTTAATGAATTTATCCAGGAAGATTGCTTGCGCATGCTCTTATTTTTGACCCGAGGCCCCATCAGCATAAAGAAACTGGTGCTTAGACTTTGCGCAGCCAAGGAGTTAAACAGTGAGATGGCCAAATATTTGATTTTCTGGAGTCTGAAACAGGGCCTTTTGGAGTTGATAAACTAAGAGGTAAAGGGTAAGGATTAAGATGTAGGGACGCATTTCATACGCCCCAGGGGTAATTTTAAGATGGCAAAAAAAAGCAGCGAATTTGAAAAAAACCTGCAAAAATTACAAAAGATAGTCGAGCAATTAGAGCAAGGGGACCTGCCACTGGAAAAGGGAGTAGATTTATTTAAACAAGGACTTTCCCTGGTTAACTCTTGCCGCCAGCAACTGGAAAAAGCCAAACATGAAGTAAGCGTTTTCATCCAGGAAACTGAACAAGACAAGGAAGAGTGATAAGTAGAGAAATGAAGGGTAATAACAATGAACTTTAAAGAAGAGCTGAAAGTTTATACTCAGGAGGTAAACTTCTACCTTTCCCAATGTGTCAAAGGTCAAGGGATTCCCTGCGACCTGGTCAAAGCCATGGAATACAGTCTGCTGGCCGGAGGAAAACGCATCCGCCCGGTCCTTTGCCTAACCTGGGCCAAGATGCTTGGAGTTAATCTCGAACAGGTTTTGCCTTTTGCCTGCGGCATCGAACTCATCCACACATACTCCCTTATCCACGATGACCTGCCAGCCATGGACAACGATGATCTCCGCCGAGGCAAACCCACTAACCACAAAGTATTTGGCGAAGCTCTGGCAATTCTGGCTGGAGACGGACTTTTAACACATGCTTTTTCCCTGATGCTTTCCGCTCCCCTGCCCTCCCATTTGATTGTCTCAGCAACCCGGGAAATTGCTTGGGCATCCGGACCGGCAGGTATGGTGGGTGGTCAGGTTTTGGATATGCTCTATACCGGAAAAAATTTTCTTGACCTCAAGGAACTTCAAAAAATGCACCGCATGAAAACAGGTGCCCTGATCCGGGGATCCTGTGTCTCCGGGGCTATTCTTGCCAAATCTGCAGGAGCCGATGAAGATGATGAAAAAATGGCCCGAGAATATGGGCAGGCCATTGGGCTGGCCTTTCAGATCGTTGACGACATTCTAGATATTGTCGGTGATGAACAAGAACTGGGCAAACCCATTGGTAGCGACCAGGATCAGGGTAAAGTTACCTATCCTGCACTGCTGGGACTTACAAAAAGTCGTGAACTGGCCCAGGAATGCGCGCAAAAAGCTATAGCCAGTTTAGATAAATACACTGGCCGGGAAAAAGACTTTCTGGCCGAGTTGGCCCAATACATAGTTGATAGAGTTAATTAAGGCCAAAAAAAGAAAAATGTGGGCACTTAATCTTTTTACCTCTTGCCCCCTTACCCTTCTAACCCCCTAACCATTTTACTTTTTTTGCCTCTTACCCAACTTCTTGCCTTCCAACATCTTTCGGGGTAAACTATCTATTTTTCTTCAACCTAACTGCAAATAAAAGGTTTTTTACATCATGGCTCAAAGAAAACCACATATCTCTCTTGCTTCAGAACGTCTGATAAAAAGGGTCTTAAAACTCAATTTGGAGCAGTTCCGCTCGTGGCCTGAATCCGTCCAGGAATTGGCTTTAAGCCTGGCCGCGGAAATTTTCATTATCCGCTACAACCCCTTTATCAAGCCTGAACTGGTACGCCAAAGTGTCTGGTCCAGGCTGGAGACTGAAAAAAATACCCTTTCTTCAACCTATTATCAGATCATCTCAACCTGTCTGGAGAATTACTGGCGCGAATTTGAGCAAGACCAGGAATTTAAGAACAAGCTCATCAAAAGACTATCCTCTATCCTGCCTTCTGAAAACATTGGCCTGGCTCCCAACATAATTGCCGAATGTTCGACAGATGCCACTGATCTACGCATGGAACTGCCTTTAATGGTCCTTTTCCCGGAGACTACGGAACAGATACAGGAAATTACACGGCTTGCCAATGAAATGAATTTCGCCCTCATTCCCCGTGGGGGTGGTTCAGGTTTGACCGGAGGCGCTATTCCAGGGGCCCAGCGTTCTGTGATCTTAAGCATGAGCATGATGAAAAAAATCCTTTCCATCGATGAAAAGGATATGGTTTTATGCGCTCAAACCGGGGTCATTACCTTAGATGCCATCAAGGCCGCAGATGAAAAGGGACTGCTTTTTACTGTTGATCCTGCATCCAAGGCTGCTTCCTCTCTGGGCGGAAATGTCTCGGAAAATGCAGGAGGACCATTCGCCTTTGAATACGGCACAACTCTGGACAATATCTTAAGCTACAAAATGGTCTTGCCCTCCGGAGAACTCATTGAGGTAAAGCGCAAAGACCATCCTCGGCATAAAATTCTGCCCGATGAGACAGCTGTCTTTGAAATTTACAACGCCCAAGGTAAATTAAAAGAAGTAATCACACTAAAGGGCTCCGAAATCAGAACCCCAGGCCTGGGAAAAGACGTAACCAATAAATATTTAGGAGGGTTGCCTGGTATTCAAAAGGAAGGAGTGGACGGAGTCATCACTGAAGTCTGTTTTACCTTGCACCCGAAAATGTCTCTGTCCAAAGTCTTGTGTCTGGAATTTTTTGGCAAATCCATGCGCAACGCCATGCACGTCATCAAGGATGTAGTAGCGTTTCGTGACGAGATCAGACGAAATGGCGACCTGGTAAAGATTTCAGCCCTAGAAGAGTTCGGGACCAAATATGTCCAGGCCATTGATTACAAGACAAAATCCACCAGGTACGAAGGCCACCCCATTTCAGTGCTCATTCTCCAGCTGGATTCTAATGATGCCCAAGCCTTGGATGAGGCTGTGCAGAGAATAGTGGATATTGCCACCCCTTATGAAGGAGTGGATATTTTTGTGGCCAGAGATGAAAAAGAAGCTGAACACTTCTGGGAGGACAGGCATAAACTCTCGGCCATTACCAAACGCACCAGCGGATTTAAAATCAATGAAGATGTAGTCATCCCCCTGGAAGTAGTCCCTGAATTTTCTGATTTTATTGAAAATTTAAATCTTTACTATCTAGCTCTGGCCTACCGTAAGGCCCTGTTGAAAGTAAACAATCTCACAGGGGTGGATATTGATGATGAGTTCATTCACATGGAGTTGGATGTAACCTCGGATATCCTCAAAGGCAGGTTAACCAAAGATGAACTGCCGGAACAGGAACTGGAGCTACAGATAAGATTCTTTTTTCAGGATCTAAAATCCAGGTATCCAAAACTACAGAATGAATTAGAAGACATTTTAGAAAACCTCTTCCTGACCCGAATAATTATAGCCAATCACATGCATGCCGGTGATGGCAATTGCCATGTAAACATTCCTGTAAATTCCAATGACCGCGAAATGCTCCACCTGGCCGAAGAAGCCGCGTCTAAAGTATTTTCTGAGGTGTTACGTATTGGCGGTCAAATTTCAGGAGAACATGGCATTGGTGTAACCAAAATTGGCTACCTGGCCGAAGAGAAAATCAAGGCCCTACGGGAATATAAAAGGATTGTTGATCCAAATAATATTTTCAATCCCAATAAACTAACCCAGAAAGAAATTCCTGTTGAACCATATACCTTTTCTTTCAATCAACTTATTGAAGATATCAAAAAAACTGCCATTCCTGAAAAAGAAAAGATAATTAACTTACTAAAAGATATTCAAACTTGTTCAAGGTGTGGAAAATGTAAACAGGTTTGCCCGATGTTTCTGCCGCAAAAGAGACTTTTGTTCCACCCTCGGAACAAAAATATTACCCTGGGGGCACTAATAGAGGCTATTTATTACTCCCAGCTCTTGACCGGTGAACCAGACCCTGAACTTTTGGAACACTTACGCAAAATAATGGAGCACTGTACTGCGTGTGGCAAATGCACCTATGTCTGCCCGGTAAAAATTAATAATGCCCAGGTTGCCCTGGAATCACGCTCCTTTTTGGACTCCAAAAATGCCAGTGGCCATCCTTTAAAAAAGAAAATACTTCACTTTCTAAGCCAGGATCCTCAACAATTGTTGCCCAAAGCAGCCAAAGTGGCCAGCATTGGGCAACAAATTCAAAACAAAGTGGTTGGCTTTATCCCTGCTTCCTGGCGGCAGAAACTGGACAACCCTCTATTTCGAGGCAAAGGCCCGACAACTGAATATAAAAATCTGGCCGAAGCTCTTCATTTGGAGCAGGGGTCTGTTTTTGTCCCGGACCAAACACGAGTTACACAGGCTGTAATCTACTTTCCTGGCTGTGGTGCCGGCCTTTTTTACCGCTCCATTGGCCTGTCCGCGCTCTATCTTTTACTCAAATCCAATACCGCGGTTATACTGCCACCTGTCCACCTCTGTTGCGGCTACCCATTATTGGCTTCTGGTTGTACAGAGTCTTATCACAAGATAGCCCAGGAAAACAAAAAAATTCTCCAAGAGATAGTGTTAAAAAACTATTCCAGGGGCCTTGTTCCTAGCCATATTCTTACATCCTGTGGAACCTGCCGGGAAGGAATCAAAGACTACGACTTAAGTAGCCCTTCTTCATCCCTGGTTCAGATGGACGTGGTCCAGTATCTCTTGCAAAACCTGTCCATAAAGCCAGAAAATAGTCCGCAGACACTCATTTATCATCCAAGCTGCCACGCCGAGTGGTCAGGGACAAATCTAGCCAAGGCCGGGCAAATCTACGCCCAAAACCTGGGCGAATTCCTGAACAGCCAAGTTCGGATTAATCCCGGGTGCTGTGGTGAGAGTGGTATGGGAGCCTTGACCTCCCCTGAAATATATAACCGCATAAGAGACCAAAAAATTGAACGTCTGCGCGAAGTCTTACCCTCTTACTCCCAGAAGTTACCCATTTTAGTTGGCTGTCCTTCGTGTAAAATCGGAATCAAAAGGAGCCTCATGGAGTTAAAAGATAAGCATAGGGTTTTGCATACAGTCGAATTTCTGGCTGAACAAGTAGGTGGGCCAAAATGGAAGACAGAGTTTTTAAAGGCCCTCAAAAAAGGAAAAGTAAAAGATAACCAGAGAGTTATAAAATTGTAGGAAGTTGGGAAACTAAGAAGCTGGGAAGATGGGAAGTTATGAAATCAGGACACTCCATACTTCATTTGCCACCGTGTTCTCCAAACTTCTTATCTTCTCAATTTCTCATCTTCCTTCCTCTAAAAAAAATCATGCGCTATCTGGGTATTGATTTTGGAATAAAACGCGTCGGCTTGGCCATATCCGATCCTGAGGGACGTATGGCCTTTCCCCTGACCACCATTATCAGAACTACGCGTGATGAATTTTTTTCCCGGTTAATGCAACTAATTCGTGAAAAAAATATAGAAGCTATTGTCGTGGGCCTGCCCATAGGTCTTGATGGCCAGGAAACCTTGACAACCAGGCAGGTGCATAATTTTATTGCCAGCCTTAAACGACGCACCGCCATACCCATTCACACGGTCAATGAAGCCCTGACTTCCTATGAAGCTGAAAGTCGGCTAAAAAGACAAGGAATCAAAGGGAAAAAACGCAAAAAATATCTGGATGAGTTATCAGCAGTGCTGATTTTGGAATCATTTCTGAACAGGGCTTCACAGGGTTAATAAGTTATGATGTGGTGAACTTGAGAAGCATGGTTTTAAAACGATATGAACAAATTACGCTTGGTTCTTCTCTTTTGCCTGTTCCTGTCTGTAATTTTCCTTTCCACACTAATCTATGTATACCGGTCATGGACCCAGCCTCAGGCTGGATACGGCCCAGATAAGATTGTACACATAAAGCCCGGTCAATCTCTAAAAGAAGTTGCCGCCCTCCTTTATAACCAAAAAATCATTAAGCATCCACAAATTTTTATTCTTGGGGCCAAGTTGAACGGTGAGGCCCACAAGATCCAGGCCGGCCAGTTTAAACTCAGTCCTTCCTGGTCCTTAGCCAAAATTCTGGACCAGTTAACCAAAGGTTCTGAAGTGTTATATCCTCTTAGAATTCCGGAGGGTTTAACCTGGTGGCAAATTGGAAGATTAGTGGAAAAAAATGGTTTCTGTTCCTTTGACGAATTTGCCCGAAGTATTACAGAGCGCTCTTTTCTTGACCGTATGTCCATTCATGCGCCTTCGGCAGAAGGTTTTTTATTTCCGGAAACCTATTTTTTATCCAAATCCAAAAACTACAGCGGGCAAGAAATTGTTGGTATATTTATTCAAGAATTCTGGCAAAAGACCAGGGACCTGTGGACAGGCTTATCTTTTAATCAAATATATCAAAAGTTAATCCTGGCCTCGTTGGTAGAAAAAGAAACAGCACGGCCAGAAGAAAGAAAACGCATAGCCGGTGTTTTTTTTAATAGACTTAAGAAGGGAATGCTTTTACAGTGTGATCCTACCGTAATCTACGGGTTAGGGCCAAAATTTGATGGCAACCTGACTAAAAAGCACCTTCAAGATAAACAAAATGCATACAACACTTATACCCATAAAGGCCTGCCTCCTGGCCCAATCTGTTCGCCAGGCCTTGCATCCATAAAAGCGGCATTGAACCCGGAAAAACATAACTATCTCTATTTTGTGGCCAAAGGAGACGGCACTCACTTCTTTAGTTCAAGCCTTAAAGAACACAATATGGCCGTATATAAATATCAGATAAGAAGAAAGAGGTAAATATAGCTACATTATTCATCCAGCTTTTGGTGGGACCGAGTTTGACGAGACCGTGCAGATAGAGCCTGCTCCACTTTATCCATAAGTTCAGTCAGGTCGACAGACTTAACCACATAGTAATCCGCAGCAATAGACTTTACATCGTGCTGAAAACTGTCGTAGGCAGTGCAGAGAATGATTTTGACGTCCTGGTCTCTGGTGCGGATTTCCTGCAGGATATCCAGACCACACTTGTTGCCATCCAACTTAATATCTAAAATCACGACATCTGGCTCTTCCTTTTCGATGATTTTTAAAATATTATCACTCCCATTCGAGGTGATGACATCATAACCTTTATCTTCCAGTTCCTCTTGATAGAGCATACGGATGTGTAATTCGTCATCAATAACTAAAATTTTTCCCTTCATGACTTTCTCCTTTTAAGTTTTAACTATTAGCCCTGAGAGGATTAACTTATGAAAGTCTTTATCGAGCCTGAAAACAAAGAAATCGAGTTGCCCAGGAGGCCCAAGACAGTCCTCAGTCTTTTGAATAAATTAAATTTGCGCCCTACCCAAGCCTTGGTTATCCGCGATGGTCAACTTTTAACACCTGACAGACGCCTTTACCACAATGATAACATAACCATTCGTCTTGTTATTTCTAGAGGTTAAAAAAGAAATCATTACAAACGGCAAGATATACTCAATTTAACAGAGCCAAAGGATACAAAAAATGAAATGCAGAAGATGTCAAAAACAAGCTGTAGTGGCCTTGCCCAGCCATAACACCGCTTTTTGCGCAGACTGTTATCTACTGTTTTTTAAACGCCAGGTAGAAAAGGCCATCAAGGATCACAAACTCCTGACCCAAAATGATAAAGTCCTGGTAGCCATAAGTGGAGGCAAGGACTCTCTGGCCCTTACCTGGCAACTGGCCAATCTTGGCTATGATGTCACCGGCCTCCATATTGACCTGGCTATCCCGGATTCTTCTGAAAAGGCCAGGGAAATTACAACCAACTTTTGTAAAAAGTTTAACATTAAATTGAAAATTTTGGAAATAAAAAATGAAGGGTTGGCAATTCCGGAAGTCAAAAAAAGAATCAGGCGTCCTGTTTGCTCGGTATGTGGTCAAATCAAGAGGTATTATTTTAACAAATTTGCCCTGGACCATGGATTCACTGTCCTGGCCACAGGTCACAACTTAAACGATGAAGTGGCAAGACTGCTTTCGAACACCCTGCGCTGGGATACAGCCTACCTTAGTGACCAGGGGCCACTTCTCCCTGCTGAAAATGGCTTTATGCGCAAGGTCAAACCCTTGTATCGTTTGACAGAATTTGAAACTGCCAATTTGTGTTATCTGGTAGGAATTGAGTACGGTTTTACCCCCTGCCCGTATAGCTCCGGAGCCAGTTTTACCTATTATAAACAACTTCTGGACGAACTTGAATTTAACCAACCCGGTCGCAAACTCCAATTTTACGAAGGATTTTTAAAACGGGGACAAAAAGCCTTCAAGCTTCTGGAACAAAAACAGGGTCAGGAACTCAACCCATGCCCCGAATGTGGTTATCCTACCTCAGGGGAACTATGTGGTGTGTGCCGGATCAAGAAAATGATGGGTGTCATGAAGTAGGGGTAAAGTAGCCTCGGCTAATAATTATTGAAAAATGGTTGAGAGCATGCAAAAGAATATAAGCTTAAATATCTATAATTTACCATATCTTTTACTTACATTAGCTGTACTTTTCTGGTCTGGCAATTTTATTATAGGCCGGGCTGTACGCGCTGATGTGCCACCGGTTGCGCTGGCCTTTTGGCGTTGGTCCTGCGCATCGCTGCTGGTGCTTTGGCCGGCAATACCCCATTTAAAACGAGACTGGGACACGTTACGGAGCAACTGGCCTATACTGCTGCTTCTTTCGGCCATTGGTATCGCTTCGTTCAATACGTTGCTTTATATCGGCCTTCAGTGGACCATTGCAATCAACGCTTTCCTAATGCAGTCGATTATGCCAGTGCTGATCGTGGCCATGTCCTTCCTGATATTCCGGGAAAAAATTACTGTCATGCAAGGCATTGGTGTCGTGATCTCCTTAATCGGAGCCTTTATTATCATTGCGCAAGGCAACTTGAAGATGCTGAGTTCGCTGTCAATGAACCGTGGCGACGTCCTTATCTTCATCGCTGTGATCTCCTATGCTGGTTATTCAGTGATGTTGCGCAAGCGGCCCTCCGTACATCCGCTTAGCTTTCTGGCCACCACGTTCATTATCGGCTCACTGTTGCTGCTGCCTCTCTATTTGTGGGAGACCTTTACCATGCGCTCCATCTCCTTCAATCGCCCTACTCTACTGGCTATTGGCTATGTAGCGATTTTCCCATCGATTCTTTCCTACCTCTGCTATAACCGAGGTGTGGAACTTGTAGGGGCAAACCGCGCCGGGCTATTTATACATCTGATGCCCGTGTTTGGCAGCATTATGGCCATTATATTTCTGGGAGAATCCCTTCGATGGTTTCATGGTGCGGGCATTGTATTGATTGCGTTAGGAATCATTTTGTCAACCCGTAGCAAAACATAAAAGATTTAACTGCAAAAACTCAATTTTTTGACTTTTTGCAAACTTGTAATAGTTTAACACCTTAAAAACATTGAACTTTGAACCTTGAACTAAGCCTGCTAAAACAGCGAAGCGAAGTTTTTGCAAGCGTATCATAAAATATGGACACACTGCCCATTATCCAAATTGATTATCCGGACTGGCTAAAAAAATCAGTCCGGCTAAACCAGAATATTAACTCTGATGAAGAAAAAATGCACCTGGCCCTTTCCCTGGCCAAAGCCAATGTAGAAAACAATACAGGGGGTCCTTTTGGCGCTGCTATTTTTGAAATGAATAGTGGCAAGTTAGTCTCAGTAGGTATCAACCTCGTCACCTGGTCCAATTTAAGTGTACTCCACGCCGAAATCGTGGCCTTTCTCATGGCCCAAAAAAGAGTAGGTAGCTACTCTTTAGGCGATACTGGTGAATATGAACTCTTTTCATCCAGTGAACCGTGCGCCATGTGCCTAGGAGCAACGCTCTGGTCTGGGGTCAAGCGGATTGTTTTCGGGGCTTCAGGCAAAGCTGCCAGGGCCATTGGCTTTGATGAAGGGCCTGTTTTTGATAAATCCTGGCAGTATTTAAAAAATGCAGGGATTATAGTTGAAGAGGGGCTACTCGCAAAGGAAGCAGAGGAAATCCTGAAGCTTTATAAAGATAAGGGCGGTATTATTTATAATGGATGACTGTGCCTGCTCACCATCTTCTCTATCGCCTTCTCCATCTCAGCCACCTTTTTCTTAAACCCCGTCCTTGTTCCACTCCATTCCTTGGAAGCATTGCTTGGTAATTTACAGCCGTCAATGGCAAACATATCCCTGCCCAGGGCTATCTCATCTAAATAAGTCTTGCTTAATTTTTCAGGTAGGATAGTTAACCCAAGTTTCCAGTGTTGTTGAGTAAATAATCTAATATTTCAATGTGTTAA
>NZ_CEYAEZ010000048.1:0-19970 GCF_982781345.1 Desulfovulcanus sp. | reverse complement strand
TTGCATAAAGATTTCGTTGATAAATATGATTTTAAAGTTGGCGGTGGTCTTAAAATATTAAATGGTAAGTTAAGGGCAAAGATTATTGAATCAATTTTTGGACAACAAAAGGGCGTAAAACTTATAAAGGATTCTAAATATTACGCTCTTTATAAACTTTCTGATTTTTATTTCTTTCCCCATATTTACCCCTCTGCCTCCAAGGCAATTGTTTACGACAACTTGGATACAATGGTTGATAAATTAGAAGCAAATTCCTTTGATAATCTACCCCTTTTAATTAACAAATCCCACTTAGAACTAAATTTGTCTAATTTAACCCTGTCCCAAACACTTCCAACCATTACCTTCCATAAAATCAATTCTACAAAATATGAAGTAAAAGTCGAAAATGCCACGGCTCCTTTCTTTTTGGTGTTTTCTGAGAGTTATCATCCAAAGTGGAATGCATACATAAAGACAGAAAATGTTAGATGTGAAACTGAAAAAGAAAAAAGGGAAATTATTGCAGAATATCCGAAGATACATGTGAAGGAAGCAAGGCATGAAATGAAGTTTACCCCTAAAGATATTTCCTATTTATTCAAAAAACCGCTGTCTGAAAAAAATCACCTATTTGTAAACGGCTATGCTAATGCGTGGTATATAGACCCAAAAGAGATCGGCACTCAAAATTTTAGCATTACTCTCTATTTCTGGCCACAAAGCCTGTTTTATCTTGGACTTTTTATTTCAGGAAGTACTTTACTGGGATGTTTAGGATATCTTGGATATTTATGGTTAAAAGGTAAAAAGGCAAAGGTTAAGAGGAATAATATACGATGATAGTATTAACTAGTTAGCCATGAAAACAAAACTTATTCCCCCTGCTGTCCTATTAATTATCCTTGCAGGGATGTCCCAGCTAAAGTACCTGTCTTTACACTCAGCCATTTGTGATTTGGGGATATTTTTTGCTCATTTTTATAATTTTGTACATAATGAAGAATGGTGGCGTCTTTTTTGGGGTCATGCCCAGCCGCTTATATCTCTATGTGCCACTGTGTATAATGCTTTGCCAGGAAACCTTGGGCCTCTAGCGATTCTTCTACTTCAAGCGTTTTTTCTTGTCCTGCCGGGAGTTTGGTTACAAAGAAGATTTGGATGGCTTTCTTTTCTCGCTTTTGCCCTGTATTTTCCTCTCTGGTTTAATGGTCTCTTTGACTTTCACATGGACCACCTATCAGTCCCTATTTTATTCTGGTTTTTCTTTTTGGCGGAGGATAACAGGTTTTGGCTCAGCCTTATTCCTGCTCTTCTTCTGGTATTGCTCAAAGAGCCATTTGCCTTGCAAACTGCGGCCTGTGGGGTGTTCCTCATCTTAAAACTATACTTTTCAAGCTCTGCTTTTCCTCGCAACGTATCCCAGCGTTTATCATGTTTGCCAGGTCTGCTTCTTATTCTTTTTGGACTTGGCTATTTTTATTTTATTACCAATTTTGTTCTTTCCTATTTTACTCCTGATGGTGGCAAAGGTGGGCTTGATTCTTCTGCATTTGCTTGGATGGGTAATGGTATTGGAGATATGCTTGTCTTTATCGTCAGCCATCCTTTGGTGATTATTAAAGAAATCTTTGGCTCAACAAGAAAAGTTACTTATCTTCTAGCCTTGTTTGGCTCTCTTGGATTTATTTCCCTTTTAAAACCTCTTTATCTGATCCCTGCCCTGCCCATATTGGGTCTTTCACTTTTGTCCAGGTTAGATAATTATTATGGTCTTGGGCATCATTATACTGCAGGCCTAATCGCGCCAATGATTATGGCCTTTACTATGGGGCTGCCAACAGCTAGGAGATTTTGGGGAAAATTGGGACTAAACAAAAAGTCATTTATCTTCAGCTTGTGTGCGGGCCTTTTGTTGGCCCACATACTTCTCTCTCCTTCGCCCATTTCCCGCCTTTTCTGGACGAACAAGGTGTGGAGTTACACAGCATCCGCATACTTGCCCACAGCACGAGACAGGATGATTAAAAGTGCTTTGGAACAGTATATTCCGAGGAATCCGGAGACAACAGTTTCCGTGCAAAACACGATCAATTGGTCAATCCTTGTCGAACGAAATACTTTGCTTGTTTTTCCTAGGGGAGCGCTGAAACCAACAAGATATCCGGATTTAAAGAACCGGACCTTCAGTGGTTTTCTTGACTTTTTAAAGACACGCACCCTCCCCCAGACAGCTTATTTGGAAATTCAGGCAGACTATGTGGTTTTAGACATGAAGCGTCCATGGTTTATTGGAGACAAAGGATGTGATTGGCTTTATGGAAAGTGTCAGGACCAGGAGGCGGCCAATCGTTTTTTGGAATTAGTTGATAAAGTTAAAGAAAGATACGAGGTTGCCTTTGCAAAAGACGGTTTTTGGATTTTTAAGAGAAAGGTTTAATGTTCAATGTTTTACGTTGAAACTGGTGGGAAAATGATAATTGAAAGATTTGAAGACATTGAGGCTTGGAAAGAAGCTCGGCTTTTGGTTAAAGATATATATGAATGTTTTACAGATATAAGAGATTATGGTTTCCGAGATCAAATTCAAAGGGCAGTTATTTCAATTATGCCAAATATGGCAGAAGGATTTGATCGGGGAAGTAATAAGGAATTTATTCAATTTTTAATAATTGCAAGAGGATCAGTTTCGGAGGTCAAAAGTTTAATTTATGCCGCATTAGATGTTGGTTATATAGATAATGAAATTTTTAACAAATTTTCTAAACGGTACATTAAAATAACAAATTTAATAAATGGCTTTATTCGTTATTTAAAAAATTCACCACGGAAAGGATGAAAATTATGTTCAAGGTTCAAGGTTCGAAGTTTGATGTTTAATGTTCAATGTTTGAGGTTTGATGGTTATTTATATTTTTGTGTAGTAAATTTATAGAATATAAAATAAAAACCTATGGATTTAGTTATGTAGTGTTAGCTAATGGATAATACGCCAAAATTATTGACAATTTGCAAAAAAACTATCATTGTGTGATAATACCCTCAAAAAACATTGAACCTAGAACGTTGAACATAGAACAATGAACAAGTTTTTCCGCAACAATATTCTCGTTCTTCTTTTAATGAATTCGGGCAATGTATTTAACTACTTGTTTCAAATAGTAATAGGGAGGAGTTTAACCCCTGAAGAATTTGGGGTTTTTAATGCCCTTAATTCCCTTACCCTTTTAGCCTCTGTTCCTATTGCAGTAATTCCTTTTGTATTCTCCAAGGTAACTGTACAACTCAGTTTGAACGGGTTGAGTCAGATTCGAAGCCTTTTCTGGAAAAGCATTAAATGGTTGGCTCTTATTTCTTGTGCAGGGTTTAGCGTGGGACTTTTGGCCTTGCCAGCAATTAAAGGGTATCTTCATATTGACTCGTTTGTTCCAATACTGATTATCCTTGTCCAGATATGTCTATCTCTTTTTCGCCCGGTTAATATGGGCATTCTGCAAGGCTTGCAGCGGTTTTTGGGCTTTGGTCTTGCTGGAACCCTGACCTCTATTGGTCGTTTGCTAGGTGGAGTTGCCCTGGTTTTTTTTCTCGGTTGGGGAGTCAATGGAGCCCTGCTTTCGGGTTTAATTGGGGTTGTTCTGACAATACTGATCAGTTTGCTCTTCTTAAAAGATATTGTTCATGGAACAAAGGCTTCGCTTCCTTCTGGTATATATAAAGGCATGGGCAAATACGCTGTGCCGGTATTTTTCAATACTTCTATTGTTATGGCCCTGGGTAATCTTGATCTTGTTCTAGTGCGACATTATTGCCTGCCTGCCGAGGCCGGACTTTATGCTACTGCTGCCGTTCTGGGCAGGATAGGCTTTTTTCTGCCCGGCGTTTTGGTTATGGTATTGTTCCCTGCCGCGGCCAAAGCATATAGCGCTGGCAAGCATGACAACCAGTCTCTTTGGACAAGTTTGGGATTAACAGCGCTCCTTAGCGGGTCTTTTGCTTTGGTTTGCTCTTTATGGCCAGCCCAAATTATCAGCCTGCTTTTTGGCTCGCACTATGCTCCTGCTGCTGAACTGTTCCGGCTGGTAAGTATTTCAATGTCAATACTTGCCTTGGCCAATGTTTTTTTTGTCTTTTTTCTTGCTCGTTGCGATTATGGATTCTTGTGGATTCAGGGCATGGGCCTTGGGTTATTGCTGCTCTTAATCCTTATGTTTCATGAGCATGCCATCCAGATTGCATGGAGTCTTCTGTTTGCAATCGTATTTATTTTTTTGGCAACAACAATCTATTTTTTTCTAAAAGACAAAAAGAATGGCTGTATAGTTAATGAGCAATGCGATGTATAAAAAGCAGCTAAGCGTTACTATTTATATCCTGGTTTACATTTTATTTACTGCTGTAACGCATGCAGGAGTTAAGGAAGAAAATAATGTATTTTTTTCACTGCCGTTACAAGAAAATCCCAGTATTACTTATGTCAAGGAAATTAAAGATGGCAATTTTTTTCTTGATAAAGATGATGAATTCACAGTCAAAGCATTTGTAGCGCCAAAGAAAGTTAAACATTTTGTGTTTGAAGGCAAGTCCTTGCTTGCCAGTTCTGATACGGTGTTATGTTCAAAAGATAACTGCACAAAAAATTGGTCTTTTGATTTGTCTAATAGGCCATTATCAATCGTTGAGTTTCCTCGATTCCGCATAAACTACAGAAAAATATTGCCCAAAACGCCTGTTCAGGTTGAAACCAAAATAATGGTGGATACCAATGGGGATAATAAAACTGACGTGGTATTTAGCGGTGGCTTTGAATCCGCGTTAAAAGAAACTAAAGTTATTGATTGGGGCGAGGTTATTTTCAAGCCCAAAGACAATATTTATCGGTTTAAAAGAGAATTGGGGATTAAGCCTGATGCGATTTGGCGATACATACAGGATGGGGAAAATTTAATTCTGCAGACGCAAATTAAAATTATGTTTGCTGATACGCAAGTGATTAAATTTTTTATGCTCCCTAATTCTCCAGATATTAAAGTTGATCTTGGTTTAAAAAAAAGTAGGTTTTCGCCAAGGCATAAAATTCCTTTTGAAAAGCTGCGTCCTCGATGGGAGAGAAGAAAAGATTTACGTGTGTTGACCCTGGATCTTGGTCCGGTTTTAAAAGATATATCTCGTGATGAGCTAATCTATATAGAGCCAATAATATATATAAAAACATCAAGGGAGGCTTTTTTTGAAGCAAACCCAAACCCTTTGAAACGTATTGTTTTTTACAGAAAAGACGCTTCAAAGATAAAACTCGGTACTATCTCGCCAGTTACCTCTGAGCATGGACAGGATGCAAGCTTGGATTTTGATCTAGAAGCAGGTTTAGAAGAACTTGGTATCTTTGAGGAAGGGAGAATTATTAATGTTACAGTTAATGCCTCCATACAAGGCCCCCAGGTAGTTGAACTCAAGGACGTGCTTGTTGGTGATCTTGTTAAAAAGGAATTGCCTGTAATTCTTGATCAGCCTGCAAGAGAGCTTGAAAATTTTATAGGACGGAAGGCTCATTTTCTGGATAAAGAGAAAGTAATTTTTAAAATGCAGCCCCTAATTTATAGGGAGGTTCAGGATTGTAAATCGCTTGACATTATACAAAATAAGTATGTTGTTCAGGGACAGTTGTATGCATTTTCTACGGCCAGATCAGGAAAAATTTCAGGACAAAGAGTAGATATAAATATTGATTATTTGTCTCCGACTAAAGAAAAAAGAAAGAGACTTAAAATTGCCTTGCCACTGAATAATGTTACTGTGCCTTTGGAGCTTCCAAAGCAAGCGATTGTAAACGGGATAACACTAGATACAGGGCAGATTAAAGATGGTATAAACGCGAGTATCGCTTTTTTTGACTTGGTCATAAAGGAAGTGAAAGAGGATCCTGATTATCGACATGCATGTTGGTGGGAAAAGGAGGCAGTGCTTCCTCTTTTACCTGAATTGCCAGAGAGTGGAGTAATATTAAATAATGGGAAAGTTTTTATATGGACTGATCAGGTACGAACTTTAAATTTTTTATTGCCCCGAGAAGAATTTTATAAACCTTTGCAATTTTATCTAACCTACGACAATCCTTTTCTTTTAAGCGAACTAAAAAACGCAAAAAAAAACATCCCTATTTTGGGGGGACACAATGAATTGGCCGGAATCAATATCTCCAGGGATGCCAGCTTAGCAATACGGTACACCGGACAACAAAAACTATTATCCTTTGATATCCCCAGGTTAAAGGTTTTTGGATTACGCAGGACTCCAAAAGAAATTCTAGCGGACCTAGTCATTCGCCTTGATGATCAACCCAGCCCTCTCTCTTTTGTAAAGCTTCCCCGGCCTGAAGGGGAATGGATTGAACTAGGGACCATAGCAATCAAGCAAGGATATCACACCATATCTGTTTCTAGCTCAGATTTTTTCTCAGTAAAAAGTCTTGTTTTTGAGGCAAAGGGCTACCATAATTTTCCACGACAAGATAACCCTCTAACTAGGCAAAAAGATTCATTTTCCGGCCGGATCATTTCGCTTTTCATGAAGCTCTTGATTCTGGCCCTGGGGATTGTTGTGCTGTATAGATTTCGCGCTTTTTGCTTGAAAGCGTTTCAAATTATAATAGGTCCTATTCAAAAATTTTATTGGAGTTTACCGGAAAAATGGCTCTTTTTTACGTGGTTATTTTTAGCCCTATTTCTATACACTCTCGGAGTGCTGATTGCTACGGGGAGAGAAAATTATGGGTTTACCTGCGGTAGTATAGCCCTGGTTTTTGCTTATTGGCATTTGGAGAGGCTTTTGCGGCCGTGGATGAAACGAAAGTTCCCTAAGATTTTTGAATATGTATATCGTGGTCGCGGCACTCCTTTTTTTGCTGGGGCTATTATACTTTTGGGTTTGACGGCCTTTTTATTGACTTTGGGTCTTGAGCCTCTGGCTGAACAAATAGCGATTATAGTTTATTATTGTCTTGTTGTAGGAGTTGTAGGTGAAATTTGTGATTTGAGAAAAGAAGCAGAATCTGATTAGTTGATTTAACTTTCTGGCTCGAATTTTGTTATATTATTCAATGGGTTATAATTTATATTTTGTCTTGGTGTCACTTTTGCTATAAAATAATACAAACGTTACCCTTCGCAATGCGAAGGGTAACCTCATGACATGCTAAGCTTATTCCTGAGATTTTTCGCTTCGCTCAGAATAACAGCGCGGAAACAACTAATCCTGAAAGGAACTACCGAGACTTTACATTGAACCCATTGAACTTACTGCTAATAATCCAACTCAAAAAATTGATTTAGTTGATTGAATGAATTTTAATAATAAAACATTTTGTTGGGCAGGAGCGAGTTGTTTTCTAATAAGTTTTTCTTTTTTAAAAGGCCTATCAGGTTTGAAAAAATATATATAGCCTTGGGTGGACAGTGGTTAGCTACCCTCTACACTGCCGGAATAGGGATGCTGCTGACGTTTACCCTGGGCCGCGTGTTAGGGCCCAAGGCCTTTGGCGTTTATAGCTTTGTTTTGAGCCTGGCCTCTTTATATTTTATCTTACAGGAGGGAGGCTTTACTACATTAATTTTTCGTGAAGGCACTGCAGCGAGCCCTGAATTGGGCCATCACAAGGATCGGATTTTGTCCATAGCCTTGGGACATCTTCTTTTGACCACTTTGGGTGGTTTTTTTTTGTCGTTATCTCTTCCTATTTCTGACCGTTATTCACTATGCGTCGCTATATTATGTTTTGCTGGCGTAGCTTTAAGCAATTTTATTTCTGCTGTTTTAAAGGCTCAAAATCGGTTCGCAATAGAAGGACTGTGGCGGATATTCCTGCGCACTTGTACTGCTTTATGTATGTTCTTTGTCCTATTTCTGGGGATTCGCAACCCTTTTTTTCTGTTTGGGGCATGGGGACTTGGCCTTCTTGCGGCATTTTCGCTTCCCTATGCCAGGAGGATGTGGCAAAAACCTTCATTTCACTTTTCTCTTGACATATATTCGCCAAGTCTTTCGTTTCTTGTTATTGGTGCGGCAACCACCATTTACTTTAAAGTGGACATAATACTTTTGAGATATCTGGGAATTGAAACGGCATGGGTAGGTTATTATTCTGCAGCTTATAGACTCTTGGAAGGAATGGTCTTGTTAGTGACTCCAGTTGCCCATTTATGTTTTCGTCAGCTTCGCCTGCACAGGCTGGATGGGCAATATTTTAAAAGGATGTTTATTCTTATGCTTGGCGGAATGAGTATTTTGGGTTTGTTGATTGTTATTACAGGCCTTTATTTCGGTTCTTATTTTATTCATATTGCTTACGGTCAGAGTTACACTCCTGCAATACCACTTTTTAAGTGGCTTCTTGTAGCTGTCTTTTTTATCTTTCCCAATTATATTTTGACACAAAGTGCTATCGCCATTAACCGCGAAGGCTATTATGCGCTTATGGCAGTATGCGCAGCTATCCTCAATGTTGGTCTCAATTTATGGCTGATTCCGCAATATGGGGCTGTTGGAGCTGCCTGGGCAACAATTGCCACAGAATGTTTTTTGGGACTGGGCTTAGGCCTATTTTTTCTCAGATGGTATAGGCAGAAAATGGGATAGCAATCAATGGCTGAAAAGATTCGCTTGATTGTAAATGCCTTGCCTTTAGTTACTGTTCGTTCTGGTATTGCTCGATATGTACACTGTCTTTATAGGCAGCTGGAAAGAGATTATGGACATAGTTTGGATATCGGATATTTTGACGGGAAGAATGTTAGCAAGACAATGCCTGCCCGCGCCGCAGACCCTCGAAAAAGAGGGAAAGTCCTGTCCTGGTTTTGGAGGTTGCCCCCACGCCTTGCTCTTCAGGTTCGTATAGCCCAGCACATGAAAAGAGAATTTTTCTTCCAACGTGCAGCCAAGAATTATGATGTTTACCATGAGCCACTTTTGATCCCTTTTCTAACAAAATCTCCGATAAAGACCATTTTTACCATTCACGATCTTTCCATTGTGCATTATCCACAATTTCATCCCAAAGAAAGGGTAATGTTTGTCAATCGTTTCCTGCCGCAGCGAATTGGAGTTGTAGACCATTATTTAACTGTTTCAAAATTTACAAAGGCATGTGTTCAAAAGCACTTTGGAATTGTTGGCGATAATGTCTCTGTCACACCTTTAGCTCATGATGCTTCTACATTTTATCCTAGGCCGGAAGGGGAGATCAGAGAAATGCGAGAGCGGCTTAAGCTGCCTGAGCAATATTTTCTTTTTGTTGGCAGCGGAGACCCGCGTAAAAATGCAGCCATTATACCTAAAGCTCTCCAGATTACAAAATCAGGTATTGCTTTGGTCTTTGCTGGTTGGTCTGGTTGGCATGACCATGAGCTTGTGAAGGATGATCAGTGTATTTCTTTGGGATATGTAAGTAATGAAGATTTGGCCAAGCTTTATTCGGGTGCGCTAGCCTTGATCTTTCCAAGTATTTACGAGGGATTTGGGTTGCCATTATTAGAGGCCATGGCCTGCGGTTGCCCTGTAATCACAACTAACAAGGCAAGTTTACCTGAAGTTGCAGGCAACGCTGCACTGTACTTAACCGATCCACAAAATCCCAAAGAATTGGCAGCCTTGTTGCGTGAAGTTATTAAGCCGGATGTCCGCCAACGACTTTTAAACAATAGTAAAAAAAGAGTATCTCAATTTTCCTGGGAAAGTACGGCCAAGAAGACCTATGAAATAATTAAAAAGTTATGTAGTTAACCATGCAAACTTCTCTCGTTATCCATGATAATTTTAAATTCCCAGGAGGTGGGGAGCGGGTTGCTGTAACTCTAGCCAGGGGCTTTCGCGCTGAATTATGGTCTGCATCTGTACAATCTGAAAATTTTCCAAAAAGTTATTTTGATGGGCTTGAACCAAAAAGCTTATCTTTGCTTGATAGAATCCCCTTTAGAGTTTTACCTTCCGATATTTTGCAAGATTGGCTGTTATTTGCCCATTTTCCAAAGAAAAAGGCAAAACTGACTTTTTTCAGTGGTTTTCTGTCACCGTTAGCCCACAAGCGAATAATTGGCCCTAAAATATTATATTGTCATTCGCCTCCACGAATTTTATACGACAAAAGAAACTTTTACTTAGAACAATGTTCTTTGCTAAAAAAGCCCATTTGGTTAAGCCTCTTGTTCTTATATAAAAAGGCGTATGAAAGAGCCATAAAGGATATGGATTGTGTGCTTGCCAATTCTCAAAATGTGGCCAACAGGCTAAGAAAATATTTAAATATGCAAGTCCAGGTGGTGTATCCACCTTGTGAGACTAAAAAGTTCAAGCATCTGGGGTATGGGGATTATTATTTATCAACAGGCAGGCTTGATCAGCTGAAACGGGTCGATTTGATAGTAAAGGCCTTTTTGAAAATGAGAGATAAAAAACTCGTGGTTGTTTCTGGGGGGCCGTATTTTAAAAGGATTAAGCAGATGGCAAACAATGCGGATAATATTACATTTCTGGGCTGGGTGGGGGAAAAGAAGCTGAGAAGTTTGATTGGTAATTGTATCGCCACTATTTATATCCCCATGGACGAGGACTTTGGTATCTCGCCGGTGGAGTCCATGGCGGCTGGTAAGCCTGTACTTGGAGTCAAAGAAGGTGGAATATTGGAAACAGTCGTGGATGGGAAAACCGGAATTTTATTGCCCCCAAACCCCGGAATTGAGGATGTCATAAAAGGAGTGAAGTCTTTAACGCCAGGCTTGGCTGCAGAGATGCGCTCCTCATGTGAAGAAAGAGCTGAACTTTTTAGTATAGATTGCTTTGTAAAGAGAGTAAAAGCCATTGCAGGTAAGTTTACCAACTAAGTAATTAAAAGGATAAAAGGCTAAGAGGTTAAAAGGTTAAGAGGCACAGGTTAGATATGAAAGTTGCCCTTGTACATTACTGGCTTGTAGGCATGCGGGGTGGCGAAAAGGTCCTGGAGGCTTTGTGCGACCTTTTCCCTCATGCCGATATCTTTACCCATGTCTACGATCCTGATGCCATATCAGATACAATAACAAAACATACTATCAGGACAACTTTTATTCAGAGATTGCCTTTTAGCAAACGCCTTTATAAAAAATATCTTCCTTTGATGCCTTTGGCTTTGGAGCAGCTGGACCTCACCGGTTACGATCTGGTTATTAGCAGTGAATCGGGCCCGGCCAAAGGAGTGATTACGCATCCATCCGCTAAACATATCTGCTATTGCCATACGCCAATGCGTTATCTGTGGGATATGTACCATAGATATCGCAAAGAAGCGGGACATGTGACCAGCTTGCTCATGCCTTTTTTTTCTCATTACTTGCGCTTATGGGATCAAACCTCAGCATCAAGAGTGGAGCATTTTATAGCAAATTCAAGCCATGTGGCCGCGCGGATAAAAAAATATTATCGTCGCGAGGCTCAGGTCATACACCCGCCAGTGAATACTGATGATTTCTATCAAGTAAATGAGACTGGTGAGTATTATCTATTTGTTGGTCAATTGGTGGGATATAAACGGGCCGAATTAGCGATACAAGCTTTTAATGTCTTAAAAAAACCTCTGGTAGTTATTGGGGAAGGAGAGCAATATAAAAAATTACAGGCTATGGCAGGCTCTAATATAACCCTTATGGGGCAACAGCCATTTTCTGTCCTCCAAGATTATTATGCGAGGTGTAAAGCCCTTATTTTTCCAGGTGAAGAAGATTTTGGCATCATTCCTGTGGAAGCGATGGCTTCGGGAAGACCAGTTATCGCTTATAAAAAAGGTGGAGCTTTGGAGACTGTTGTTGATGGTAAAACAGGCATTTTTTTTGATGAGCAAAGTGTTGATGCTTTGATAGATGCAGTAATTAGATTTGAAAAAATTAAGCATGAGTTCTGCCCTGAAACAATAGTATCTTATGCTAAAAAGTTTGATGCTAAAATTTTTAAAAAAAACATATTAGATTTTATTAATACTGTAATAGAAGAGCAGATTTAAAGAGATGTCCGTAATGAAGAACAGATACTCTTGTTTAATGCCAGTGGCAATGCTTTTCTCTGACACAGTGGCCCTTTTATGTGCTGGCGCAATAAGTGTATGGCTTCGCTATATATTTAACGGTCAGTTTCAACTTTCATTTTACTGGCAAATGTGGCCAGTCTTAATTTTTTTCTTAAGCGTATATGCCTTTGCCGGTTTATATCCAGGCGTACTTATCAGTCCTCCGGAGGAATTAAAAAAACTAAGTCTGGCCAGCTCATTATGTTTTTTGGCTTTGGCCGCTGTTACTTTTATGTCTCGTCGAGCCGAGTTGTATTCTCGAGGGATATTTTTAATGGCGTGGTTTTTAGTACTTTTTTTGGTGCCAATTTTTCGGGCTGGAACGCGAGAGATTTTTAGTAAAAAAGCCTGGTGGGGGTTCCCTGCCGTGGTGTTTGGGGCCGGTAAAACCGGAGGCATGATTGTACATACTTTTCAACTGAGACCAGGGCTAGGAATAAAACCCGTTGCAATTGTTGATGACGACTCAGAAAGGCAAGGGGAGAATATTCATGGAATAAAAGTTGTCGGAGGTTTGGAAGAAGCGGTTAAACTGGCCCAAAAAACGAAAAATCTTATAGCAATTATGGCTATGCCGGGGGTGGGCAGAAAGAAGTTACAAATGATCCTTGAGAAATATGCACAAGGTTTTAGGCGCATTGTCCTTGTCCCTGACTTGTTTGGTGTATCTACTCTTTGGGTTTCGGTACTGGATTTGGGCGGTATATTAGGGTTAGATTTACGCCAGAACCTGCTTGACCCAAAGCGTCGAAGGCTAAAACGGTGTGTTGATTTGGCTATTGTTATAAGCAGTGGCGTGTTGGTCCTTCCTCTTATGCTTTTTATTGGTTTAGCCATCAAACTGGATAGCAAAGGCCCTGTTTTCTACCGTCACAAGCGAATTGGTTTGGGTGGGAGAGAAATTTATATCTGGAAATTCAGGACTATGTTTCAAAATGCAGATGAACTGTTGAAGGAGTATTTAAGAAAAAGACCGGATTTACAGCGAGAGTGGGAGATGTATCAAAAGCTTACTAATGATCCCAGGGTGACTAAGATAGGTAGATTTTTACGCAGAACAAGTCTGGATGAATTGCCTCAATTGTGGAATGTTTTAAAGGGGGAGTTAAGCTTGGTGGGACCAAGGCCTATTATTCGGGATGAAATTAAAAAGTACAAGGAAGCATTTGAACTATATAAAAAAGTCAGACCCGGGGTAACAGGTTTATGGCAGATTTCAGGCCGAAATGAAACTACTTATGATGAGCGGGTAAACCTTGATGTTTATTATATTCGCAATTGGTCTATATGGTTTGATATTTATATTTTAGTCAGGACTCCTATCGAGGTGCTCCGTTGCAGGGGAGCCTATTAATTAATGTATACTTCCCAAAGTTTTTTTATTTTTTGTACTCTTTTATTTTTTTTACCTCTTCACTTCTCCCAATACAAGCTCCAATCAAAATTCCTAGAATTGAAAAGGCCATGCCCAGCCACCAGGTTCGAAAAAAATTATGAGCGCTAAAGGCTGTGGCCGTGTAGCCAAGAAATGAACTCCAAAAAAAAGAAGTGATTATCCAATAGGTTTTTTGCTTAGTTTGAAGCCCTTTACGGATTCGCTTTAAGGACCAGGTTAAATAGGCGCTAAAAAAGAAGAGAAGCAAACTTAAACCGACAATCCCTGTTTCACAGGCGAATTGAATATAGATGTTGTGCGGATGAGGTATCCCAAGGCTATGATATTTTGGCACAAGGCCTAGCGATCTGAAGCCGGGATTATAGCCGTTAATTCCTACTCCAAGAAGAGGATAGTGTTTGAATACCTCGATTCCAAAAGGCCAAAGCTCTTTTATTCGTCCATCATTTAATATTTGCTGAAACGATGTCCTCTCCGGGCCAAAGAATAATGCCCAGACAAGAATTGCGCAAAAGGCAAGAGTTTTCCTCCAGGAAAAACCTTTAAAAAGAAAAATTAGGGCTACACAGGCTGTAAAAAATCCTACATAGCCGCTTCTTGCTTTGGCTTCAAGCAATAGAAAAATTCCGGGTGCCAGGACCAAAGAGGTGAGGATGAGTTTTTTAAATTTTGACCACTTGTCAGGCAAAAGAATGAATAGAGCCAGACTAATGGGAAGAACTAGGGACATTAAATTGCCAACGCGAAAAGTACTTAAAGAGCCTGTCAGACGCCCACCCATAATCTTTGTCCCTTTGATCAAATCAGTCCCGGAAAAGTATTGATATACTCCATCCAGACCTTCATAACACCCCATGATGGCAAACAAGGTTACTAGAATTTTTAAATCTTTTAGCCCTCTGACAAACTCCATACCTACGAAAATTAGAATAAATGCCTTGTGTAAATTTGTTCGAATTCCATACCAACTAGTCTCAATGTCTATACTGTGAAACATTTTGAAGATGAGAAAAGCAAAAAAGAGAAAATAGATCCATTTAAGTTTAAAACGTTTTAAATTAGAATTATTATAATCCAAAATATAGTATGGTATGAGTCCGGCAAGAGAGATTATAGCTCCTATTTCCCTTAAGGCGATTCCGATAGGAAAAAAAAGGATGTAAAAACAAAATCCAAAACGCATGAGTTGAAAAAAAACTCTGGCCCATGCTTCCCTGCTAGGTGGATAATATTTTTGAAAGATTTTTGTACACAATAATATGTTCATGACTTATGCTTTTAGTCAGATTTTATATTTAATGCAACACGTTGTTGGGGGTATTAGATAAGGGCTTGAATTTGTTGCCCCTTAATCATTGCTCCTCAAAAGGTTTGCGTGAGTCTGGGGTTAAATAAAAATGGATGTTAAGGAGGGGAATCGGGTAGGATTTGAGTGGGAGACTGTATGAATTGGGGGGTGAACTGAGTAGTTGAGTGGGGAGAGTAGGGTGGAGATGGGTGATAGAAAATAACTTTTGAGACTTTAGAAGCCTGGAAAAATGCAAGAGAGCTTAAGGAAACAATTTTCTGAGTTCTGCAAAAAATTGCCTTCAGATGAAAAATATAGATTCAGATAACAAGAGCAGCTTGATCCGTAACAGCAAATATTGTGGAAGAGTATGGAAGATTTCATTATCAAGAAAATATTCAACACCTTACTCTCCCCACTCAACTACTCAACCACTTACCCAGACTCTTTTTCCAGGCAAAGTTTTGCATATGGAAATGGTTCGAGACAGCGGTTTATGACTCCCTGGATGAAGGAAATGGTCAGGCCATAGTTGGTAATGGGCACGCCTTTTTGCTGGGCTTTATAGATGCGTGTTAGCATCTCGCGACGGTTTAAAACACAAGCCGCGCAATGAATGATGAGCTTGTATTCTTCCAGGTTTTCAGGAAAATTTCTGCCTGCGCAAACATCACAATTTATTTTCCCCCCCACATATTGCTGGAGCCAGCGAGGAATTTTTACCCGGCCAATATCATCGGCCAGGGGATGATGAGTACAGGCTTCGGCAATCAGGAGTTTGTCTCCGGGTTTAAGCTGTTCAATAGCTTTTAGCCCGCGTGCAAAAGCGGCTAAATCTCCTTTAAACCGGGCCATGACAATGGAGAAGGTGGTTACCCAGACATCTTTTGGAGTATCGGCCACAGTTTTTAAGACACATTGGGAGTCGCAAACAACCACTTTGGGTTTGCGATTCAACCGCTGCAAGGCATCTCTGAGTTCTCGTTCCTTGACAACCATGCAATAGGCATCGTTATCCAGAATGTCGCGAATGGTTTGCACCTGGGGCAGGATAAGCCGCCCCTTGGGGGCTTGCAGATCAATAGGTACGACCAGAATTGCCAACTCTCCTGGTGGAAGCAGGTCCCCTATTAGGGTAGGAGGATTAAACCATTCTTTTGGTGCGGTTTGTAAAAGTAGCTCTTTTAGCTCATTTATTCCTTGTTTTTCTATGGCAGAAACGGGAATAAAAGAAATCTTTTCTTTTTTTAGGCGTTGTTCAACATCCTTAACTAGTGGCGTAACGTCAGTCTTGTTCAAGACCACTACAAAGGGTATTTTTTGCTCGTTTAAAATATTTTTGATTTTTTCTTCGAATTCACCCCAATGATTGGCCTCAGTAATCAGGATTGCTAAGTCAGTACGATCAAAGACTTCCATTGTCTTTTTTTTGCGCATCTCGCCCAGCGCGCCCATGTCATCAATGCCGGCTGTGTCAATAAAGACCACGGGTCCAAGTGGCAAAAGCTCCATGGTCTTTTCTACGGGGTCTGTGGTTGTGCCGGGGGTGTCCGAGACTATGGCTATGTGTTGAGAAGTTAAGGCATTTAAGAGAGAAGATTTGCCTACGTTTCTTCGTCCAAAAATGCCAATATGAAGTCTTAGTCCCTTTGGGGTTTTTTGCACTTTAAAGAGCCTCCCTTTCCTTTACCTAGTCTACGTCCGGTTTCCTCAATTAAATCTTTGGCCAGGTTAAAGGTCACCTTGGCTTTGTTGTTATAAATTATATATTTTCGACCATAGTCTTGAGGGGTGAAATCAGGCATAATTACATTGGCCCCGGCTTGAAGAGCCAAAGTTTGTCCTTGTTCAGGGTCAAGGGTGGCCGTAGCTGTTGTGGCAGGCAGATGAATGTCTTTGCTGGCCAACCGCACGAGGGCAAGCACCTTGAGGGTCAGGTTTAAGTCTCCGGGAGGATGGTCTCTCAGGGGAGTGTCCTTTTGGGGGAGAAATGGACCAATTCCGGCCATATCTGCCTGGAACCTGTGGATAAGCAAGATGTCTTCGGCCAGGTCCTCGATGGTTTGTCCGGGTAGTCCCACCATACACCCCATACCAAGTTCATAGCCAAGGTCCCGGAGGAAGGTCAGAGCAGATAACCGTTCCTCTAAGTTTTTTTCCGGATGTAACCGGGCATAGAGAGTGGGGTTGGCAGTCTCGTGTTTCATTAGGTACCTATCTGCCCCGGCCTTGCGCCAGGAATCAAACTCAGCAAAATCTCTTTCGCCAAGCGACAAGGTAATGGCCACGTCAGCTTCCTGTTTGATCTCCCGCACGATAGAGGCAATGGTCTTTGCGCTATAGGCAAAGTCATCACCGGATTGCAAAACAATGGTCTTGACCCCTTGGCCGGCCATGTCCAGGGCAAGCTGGATGATTTCTTCAGGCTGCATGCGATAGCGCTCAATGTTCTTGTTTTCCTTGCGCAACCCGCAATAAAGGCAACTACGGCAGCAATAGTTGGAAAATTCTATAATGCCCCGGATATGGACATCATCTCCAACATGCTGCTGACGCACCTTGTCAGCCATTTGCATGAGTTGGTTCAGGGGAGTTTGCTCCAGATGAGATATTATTTCTTCTCTGGTCATTTCAGATCGCTGATTCATAAAAAGAAGCTAGGGCAATCGTATCTAAATTTGCTACATCCCCAGGTGTTTTTTATCTAACCGCAGACCCACGCAGACACACACACAGACATTCATGTTCGGCGAGTTTGTCGAACATGAGCTGACGGCCCTTTGGCCCGGTTTTAATAACGACTTTTTATCTATTTACTGGCCCGAAGGGACAGAGCGCCAGAACAGCCAGCAAGTCGCTGGTTGTTCTGGTCTGCGTCCGGTCTGCGTGGGTCTGCGGTTAAAAAGTATGGTTTTCTATTTGCGATACAGATATCCTGTTTATGATTTTATTTCTTTTGATCGATCAACGTAATGAGTATGCAGCAGGTGATGTGCCAGCTCGCTTACGGGTTCTTTCAGGAAATCAGCGTAGATTTGCAAGACCTCTGGGTTTTCGTGGGATTTCCTCAATGGGCAATGTTTATCGTCTGCGTTCAGGCCCGCTGTTCTGGCTTTTATTGTCTTTTGGTTGGTGGGTATGGGTTGTCCGCCACCGCCAATACACCCGCCAGGACAAGCCATGAACTCGATAAAGACGTAATCTTTGAACTCTCCGCCTTCCTTGATGGATTCACATACCTTGCGGGCATTGCTAAGCCCATGAGCTACGGCCACCTTGATTTCTTTGTCGCCTAGTTTGATAGCTGCCTTCTTGATACCATCAAGTGTCCCGAGATCCTCAAACTCCAATTTTTCCAGAGGAGTACCGGTTAGCAATTCATAAGCGGTTCGTAGCGCTGCTTCCATTACGCCGCCTGTGCGGCCAAAGATGGTTGCAGCACCCGTGTACTTGCCAATTAATGGATCAGCCTGTTCTTCTGGCATTTCTTTTAAGTCAATGCCCAACGTTTTCAGAAGCTTACCGCATTCCCTCGTGGTCAGTACATAGTCAATATCCTGGAATGTGCCTTCGGCTTTGCCTTTTTCCATCCAGTATTTAGAGGCGTCGCACAGTTCATCTCTTGCGCGCTCATATTTCTTGGCTGTACAGGGCATAATGGAGACAACGACCATTTTCTTGGGATCAACTCCCAGCTTTTCAGCAGCGTAAGTTTTGGCTACAGGGCCCAGCATTTGCTGTGGAGACTTTGCCGAGGACAGGTTGGGAATAAATTCCGGGTAAAATGTTTCGCAGAATTTAATCCATCCGGGACTGCACGAGGTGAATTGGGGCAGGGCAGGACTTACTTCTTCCAGGGCATGTTCATTTATTGTCAGGCTTTCTGGCAACTCATCCTTGTTTAGGGCACCTGCTTTTACCAGGCGCAAGATAAGCTCTGTGCCTTCTTCCATGATGGTCAGGTCAGCTGTGAAGTTGGTATCCCAGACCTTGTCAAAGCCGGCCTTTCTCAGGGCAGCGTATATTTTATTGGTTATCAGGGCACCTGGCTCAAGCCCGAATTCTTCACCCAGGCTGGCCCTTATGGAAGGTGCAAATTCGACCACGACAAACTTTTCCGGATCTTTGAGAGCTTCAATGACTTCTTTAACATTATCCATCTCCCTGATTGCTCCCAGAGGTCTGGAATAGGGGCAGGTTTCGCAGCCAAAGGTCTCTTTAAATACCTTGACCGCGCCTGTTTCCTTGCCCATTGGACAGGCATGGATGCATTGTCCGCATCGTACGCACTTTGCTTCGTCCACAAGGACTACACCTTTTTCTTTATCAAAAGCGATTGCTTCTGCGGTCTGAACTGTCTTGCAGGTTTCGACACAATTGCCGCAGCGCACGCATAGGTCGGGATCATACAGAATAGATGGAGGCGAAGACCATGCCTCAACCTGCTGGTTTTTTATCTCTTCTCTGGTGATCAACCCTGCATTTTCAGCCTCGCAAACGACGAGTTCCTGTAATCTTTTGACCAGGAAGCAATTGTCCTTTTTCTTTAACCAGTCCAGCCTTTCGTTAAGTTTTTCCTCAAGCAGCTCGGACTTGGTATTAATGACCATGCCCTCTTTGACTGTTAACCCTTTAAGCATTTTGGCGTTGGCTATTCTTCCGTCAACTTCTACGATATTTATTAGCGGACAGTCGCTGTTTTTTATGGATTCAAGTTGATCCAACTCAGTGGGACGCCAATAGGACTTGCCTTCTTTTTTCAGAAGTTCGGCAATAGTTGTATTTTCATCAACCTGAATGTCCTGACCGTCAAGTTTTACCCCTACCTTGTTCATCCCTTTGGTCTCTCCTTTTTTCTTCTTCAGCGGATTGGGACCTAATTTGGTTATCTGCTCTGTATATTCATTCATTACCTCTGCAAACCTGTATCCTTCAGCACCTGAAATCCATTCCAGTCTGAACCGCTCA
Source organism: Desulfovulcanus sp. (assembly GCF_982781345.1). Lineage (NCBI taxonomy): Bacteria > Pseudomonadati > Thermodesulfobacteriota > Desulfovibrionia > Desulfovibrionales > Desulfonauticaceae > Desulfovulcanus > Desulfovulcanus sp. The sequence goes on along the minus strand of NZ_CEYAEZ010000048.1, from coordinate 251 downwards.
GGCTCAAAGCCCAACTCGGGCAAAATTTTCTTTATTTCCTTCATGCGTCGGTCTGTCTTGTAATTGCCTTCCTTGTAGTGACAATCACCAAAATGACAGCCGCCTACAAAAACACCATCCGCACCTTTAGCCAGGGCTTCGATAACGAATTCAGTGGCTACAGCACCTGAGCAGGGGACACGGATAAGCTTTGTGTTTGGCGGATATTTGCATCTCAAATTTCCGGCCAGGTCTGCACCTGCATAAGTACA
>NZ_CEYAEZ010000047.1:0-20056 GCF_982781345.1 Desulfovulcanus sp. | reverse complement strand
TCTAAAACTTGCTTGCGGACAGAGCATAATGGGATATTTTGGGTAAACAAATATTTTTTTATTATCGATAGTTATGGTCAATCTCTCAAAACATTTAGCCCATTCACCCCGATGCTCTGTTTTTCCGTAAACTTCGCCAAGATGGCTTACCCAAGCCGTTTGTAATGCATTTCAGAAACCAAGACTTTCAATCAGCGGTTAAAACAGGGTTTGGCCACAGGCTCTTTAGTTGCCGTATTTTAATCCCTTATCTCCAATATCTCGCCTGAAATACATATCTTCAAAGCTTATTTTGCTGACAGCTGCATAGGCATTTTCTTTGGCTTGCTTTAGATCATCACCCAGGGCTGTAACTCCGAGTACCCTACCACCATTGGTGATAACCTGCCCGTCCTTGAGGCTTGTGCCAGCATGAAAAACTTTTACGCCCGGCAAGTTGTCTGCCTCTTCTATGCCTGATATTTCATGTCCTTTGGCATAAGATCCCGGATACCCCTTGGCTGCCAGGACAACACACATGCTATGTTTGGGGTTAATTTTCAACGGGACTTTATTTAGGGTTCCTTCCACGCAGGCCAGCATGACCTCTACCAGGTCATTTTCAAGACGCATAAGCAGAGGCTGACACTCAGGATCACCAAAACGGACATTATACTCCAAGACTTTTGGCCCGGAATCTGTAATCATCAGACCTGCATAGAGAACGCCTTTAAACGGGTGGCCCATTTCCTCCAGGTGTTGAATTATCGGTTTGATTACAAGATCTGCTGTTTCTTCAAATTTATCTTCAGGCAAGATTGGGGCCGGACTGTAGGCACCCATGCCGCCGGTGTTGGGGCCGGTATCGTTTTCGCCAATACGTTTGTGATCCTGTGAAGATGGAAGAAAGGCAATGTTGTGCCCATCACAGAAGGCCAGGAAGGAAGCCTCTTCGCCCGTGAGGGCTTCTTCAATGACCACCCTCTCACCTGCGGCACCAAATATTTTTTGGACCATCATGTCTTCCAGAGCTTTTTGGGCTTCTTCCATGGTTTCGGCAATAATGACGCCTTTGCCTGCGGCCAGGCCATCAGCCTTAATTACGATAGGAGGTTTTTGAGTAGCAAGATATTCTTTGGCCATGATATAATCATCAAAAGCCTTAAAATCTGCCGTTGGCACCTCTGCTTCAGCCATAAGTGATTTGGCAAAGGCCTTGCTGCCTTCCAATTGAGCGGCAAAAGCCCCAGGGCCAAAACAGGGGATGCCAGCCTTGTCCAGGGAGTTTTTTAGCCCCAAAACCAGGGGGAGTTCAGGGCCGGCTACTACCAGGTCAATTTTTTTGTCCTGGGCAAATTTGACAAGTTCAGGGATATCATCAGCACTTATGGGCACATTTTTTCCTTCTTGTGCTGTTCCGCCATTGCCCGGAGCTATATATAATTTTTTGACCAAAGGGCTTTGCTTTATTTTCCAGGCCAGGGCATGTTCCCGGCCACCTGAACCAACTACTAAGATATTCATAGAACCTCCTTTTTGATGCGAATGTGAAGAAAGGTTGTAGAGTTTGTAAATGAACCTGACAACCTAATAAAACCTAAGAAACTCAACGAACATAATAAACGCAGTGAATGCCTAATAAACTATTTTCTTTTAAACATTTTCTCCAGCAGCCTGTTTTCCAGCACAATAGCCACAGGCCGGCCATGAGGGCAATAGTCTTTATCGGGACATGCAAGCCACGAATCTATCAAACCCATGGCCTCGTCATTGGTTAGTTCCTGCCCGGCTTTTATGGCTGCCCGACATGCCATAAGGATCCACATCTGTTCAAGGGTGTCAATTTGTCTGCTTAAAAGGGTATGCAAAAATTCTTTGGCCTGGCCAGAGTTTAAATCTTTTGGAACAGCCTTTATAAGGACTCTTTCAGGCGTAACCTGCTCCAGGACAAAGCCAAGCTGCATGAGTTTGGGCCAGTAAACAGTCAGAGCCTTTTGTTCTCCTGGCTGGAGACCGAACTCTATCGGAAGAACCAGATTCTTTTTGATTCCTTTAAATCCTCTTCTTTTGTTTTGCTCGTAGAGGATACGTTCATGGGCAGCGTGTTGGTCCAAAATTATGAATTGATTGTTTATTTTCAGGAGCAAATAGGTTTTGTCAATCTGTCCCAGGTAAATGGGCTCATTTAAGGATTGTAGGGGCGCATTGGATACGCCTGAAAAATTTGAGTATTGAATATAAGTGTCTTGTACTGGGTCGTGAACAAACTCCGGCTCAGATGACCGGAATGGTTCTATTGGTTGTTCCGCTGAACGGGTTTGTTGAGGGGGGGGGCTTAGAGGCAGATGCTGGACAGATTTGGGTCGGGAAATAGGAGAATCAGATTTTGGAAGCTCAGGTACAGGGATCCTGGTTATAAAAATTTGTCCAACGGCCTTGACTACCCGAGAGAAAATAAATTGTTCATCTCTGAATCTGACCTCGGCTTTGGCCGGATGTACATTTACATCCACTTCATCTGGTGGGAGATCAATAAACAAAACGGCTTGGGGAAATTCGCGGCTTAAAAGGGTTCCTTTATAGGCTTGTCTCAAAGCAGACAGGAGTAGTTTATCCGTGACCGGCCTGCTGTTGACATAGAAGTAGATACGCTCGGACCTTCCTTGGGCCGTGTCAGGAGAACCGGCAAGCCCGTGAATGTGTAGACTTTCTGCCTCCAATGCAAACGGCTTTAATCCGTCGACAATTTTTTTGGGCCAAATTTTTTGCAGGCGACCTAAAAGCGTTTCGCCGGAAAAAAATCTTAGGTTGGAACGAGAACCGGAAAAAAGTTCAAAGTCAGTATCCAGGTTGGCCAAACTTAAGCGGCAAAAGATGTCAGTACATTTTTTATGTTCTGTGGTTTGTTTCTTTAGAAATTTTAGCCTGGCAGGAACATTGGCCAAAAGGTTCTCTACTTTGACTTTAGTGCCGGAAGGAATAGCTGCCGGACCCTGATCTATGATGCGGCCGAACATAACTTCTACAAAATGTCCTTCCTTTTGTTCGCTGCTGATAGATGAAATGGTCAGGTGAGAGACCGATGCTATGCTGGGCAGGGCTTCTCCGCGAAAACCGAAACTGTTTATAGCCTGCAAATCATTTAAGCTAAAAAGTTTGCTGGTTGCATGACGGGTTAAGGCCAGGGGTAAATCCTGCGCAGTTATGCCATGTCCATTATCCTGGACCTGAATCAGTCTTTGTCCGCCTGCTTCTAACTTGACGATAATCCTTGTGGCCTGAGCATCCAGGCTGTTTTCAATGAGTTCTTTGACCACGCTGGCCGGACGCTCAACCACCTCTCCGGCCGCAATTTGGTTCTGCAGTTCTGGAGGCAGGATTTTTATTTTGCCCAGGGTTATCCTCCAATGCTGCCCAGGTTGAGCAGGTTAAGTCTTAGTTCGTAACGATCTTCAAAGTCTGTGCGGGTAAAAATAAGGTCCAGGGTAAAGCATTGATGCAGGTAAGTAAGAGTTAGCGAACGTATAAGTTCCTGGTCAAGTTCCAAGTCTTTACTATAGGAAATTCTAGCCCTCCAGTTAGGAATAAAGTCAACCTGGGAACCTAGATTTAAGATTTTAACTCTGTTCTCACGCTTACGTTTATACTCATCGATTTTTTCCTGAAAATCCAGACCGAACCAGACGGATATCTTTTCAGGCCAGGACAGGGTCAAGTAGTGTTCATGTTCCGTGACTTTGTTTAGATAAAAAGAATAGTAGGTCTTGGAAGTTAGAGATAAATATCGATCAGGTTTTAAGGTGAGATCAGCAAGCAGGTCAGAAAATGGTCTCCGGGGATAATTGTCAAGGTCGGTCTTGCGTCTTGACTCCCGGAAATCATAGCTTTGTTCGAGCTTTAGGCGCAAGAAATCAAGATAATCCTTGTTGATGGTCGTGGAATTGGTCTCTGCATCAGCCACCAGCGTGTCTTTGCGGCGGGTAACCAAATTGATCAGAGAATAGGTTAACTGGTCTTCGGCCCCAATGCGGTCTATAGAATCAAAATAGGGTAGTTCATCCTGGTCTTTTTCCGGAATATAAGTGTAATCAAGTTTCGGGGTTATTGTGTGCTTGAGCATAGTCCACTCTGACTGACCAGGTTTTTCAAGCTTTGCGCCCGTTTCAAGATCATAGAGACGAAACATTTCAGTACTAGCGCTGAGGGCTATGTCATAAATTCCCCTTGATTGCTGCCTGTGCTGTGTGTCTCTATCCTGTGGGTCGTTTTCAAATTTATCAATGAAATAAATTGTTTGTCGCCAGCCGACCTTGGGGATAAGCGTGAGATAGCTGGTTTTGAGAGGAAGGCTTATTTTGGGATGGAGGTCAATTCTGGTCCCTCTTGTCCCATATTCTCGCCAAAAATAGACCAATTGATTTTCGGCTTCAAATTCAAGAGGAGTACGGGCAATGGGTGTTTTATAAATATCCAGATTTAGTTCTGGCAAACGTTGAAGTGTGGGGTTTTTGGCCGGTTCCAGATTGTTATTGGCATATTTAAGGTTTTGTGTGTAAACAACGCGAGCATCAAGGCCAATATTAGTCCAGCTTCTGGACAGACTCAAGGTATTGGTGCGGGTAAGATCGTCATTGTCCTCAATATCCCTACCAAATTGTTTTAGCATTTCTCTTCTAGTCCGCTTAAAGCCGGAAAGACCACTGTGAAACTCGCGTAAATAGTTTTGATCAGAAACAATATCCAGGTCTATCTTGGTTTTCCATTCAGGAGAGAAAAGATAACCATTATATTTTCCCCGAAGCCAGAAACGGTCTGTATTGGGTCTAATCAGGCCGTCGCCCTGAAATTGAGGGTCTTCGTCAGCTTCGGTCTTTTCTTTTTTGTCCTTTAAATAGTCAAAGCGCCAGAGCCCTTTGGTAACAAGATTTGGAGTGTGCCGAAATTCCAGGCCATGCATGATTCCTTTTCGGCTATAATAATTTTCAAAAATAGTGAAATCGTTTTCATCATCAATTACCTGATAGTAAGGTTGGTTGATGTTCAAGCCCAGACGGTCACTGTGGCTTATTTGAGGAATCAGAAGACCGCTTTGGCGTTTGGTTTTAACCGGCACAATCAGATAGGGAGCATAAAGGACAGGTTTACCTTTTACCTGAAAGCGAGGATTCCAGAGCTTTGCATAGCCATCGATGGTTAATTCACCCTCAGAGGTTTTCAATGACCAGGCCGGACGCTCGCCATTACAACTGGTCACTGTTGCTTCTTTGAATTTGTAAGTATCTTTTCCCGTTTTCTCCAGTTGTTCGCCTTTAAAGTAAATATTTTCTTTGGCCAGGAATATTTGGCCGTTTTTGAGCCAGCCTACTTTATTTTTTAAATCAAATTCAGCTTCTTCAGCCTGTAGATAATCTTCCTGCCATTTGATTTTGACGTGGCCGCGTAAATAGACCCAGTGAGTATCCGGATAAAAGCGGGCATAGTCGGCCTGGAGATAATCATCTCCTTTAAAGAGGAAAACAGACCCGGATGCTTCTACCAATCCGGCATCTTTTTGGGCCACAATTTTGTCCGCTTCCAATTGCCAGGGGATTTCCCTGGCAAAGGCGCAAGTTACTACACCCAGGCTTAGAAGCAGAGTAATCAAACGGGAAAAGGTAGACATGCGTTTATTGTATTGTTTGTTTTGTGATAATAAAATCGAACTCAACAAACCTGATAATGAAGTCAATAAACGCAATAATGAACTCAATATACTCATTAATCAACTCAAAAACTATCTGGCGATCATGGCCCTTAAGATATCTGCACAGTTCTCACAATTATGGCCCATATTATCCAGGCAGTCCACAAAATGGATGAGCTGGTAGATATCTTTAAAGTCCAGGTCTGAGTTATAGATTTTAATGGTCAATTCTCTCTTGGCACGTTGGATGTTGAATCTTTGTTGGCGCACTGCCCGATATTTCTCCTTAGTTCCTTCGCGATCTAATATCTCCCCATGGACAAAGGCGATTGTGGCTTTCAGGGCCGGTCCCAATAATTCTGTGGCTGAAGCGACTTCATCAATCAGAAAGATGAGATCTTTTTGAAATTCTTCAGGGATAACCACCTGACGCATACCAAGCCATTGGAGTGCATCCTGGGCTGAATCCAGGATATTGTCCTGACTTTTAGTATAGTTTAAAAAGAGTGTCTTATCTACAGCCATAAATAGGCTACGAGGCAGATGGTTGCGGATATTTCGTTTGATTTTGTCCGCGTGGTTTTCAATTTGATCAATTTCTCTGGTCAGTTCCTGAAACTCGCGACAAGCGCCTCCTCCAGATACATAGCATTCCAAAGATTCTTTGATAATTTTTACGCACCCAGCTATTTTATCATAGTGCTCTACCAGTCCTTCCATGGGGGAACGTGGAGTTAATAGACCAAAAAAAGGTATCTTTAGCATAATATATCCTCCTTAATTAAGTCGTCGTTAGGGAGTTTTGTGTTTATTAAACAAATGTTATAAAATATATAAACAGATTCTACAAACAAAAAAAATATCCGGCTTAATTATAAAAAAATTCAATCTTGTTTTTTGGTCGGGTATTAATTTAATAGATAATCCATTTCAATATTTGAAAAATAATTATACTGGTAAGCGCAGCAATGGGCACGGTGAGCACCCAATAGACAACGATTCTGCCAAGAACCTTAAAGTCCACGGCAGTAAATCCTCTGGCCAAGCCAACACCGACCACAGCACCTACCGCAGCATGGGTGGTTGAAACCGGCAACCCAAGATTGGATGCGGCCAAAACGGTACTGGCCGCGCCAAAGTCCACGGCAAATCCACGCGTGTTGGTCAAGGTGGTTATCTTTTCGCCTACTGTGGCCATGACTTTATGTCCCAGGACAGTTATTCCAACTGCGATGCCTAGTCCGCCCAGAACCAAAATATAGGTTGGAATTTCGGCTTTAGCCAGGAGCATATGTTGCTTGGATATTAGATAGATGGCTGCAACCGGACCAATGGCATTGGCTACATCGTTGGCGCCTTGAGAGAGAGCAACGTAACAGGAAGTGCCAACCTGCAGACGGCGAAAAATCATCTCTACCCCTTCAGCTCCTTCCAGCTTGTCGGTAACGATTTTTTTTACGAAGTAATTTCCGAGAGCCCAGATAAATGTGGCCAGGGCCAGGGCAATGAGCAGGGAAATTGACCAGGGCAGGTGCAGCTTTTTACCAATTGGGGTTTTATATAGAAAAGATAGGGCAATTAAAAAAATAGTCAGCCCCATCCAGATAGGTCCCCACTTCTGGGCTTGTTTGAGAAACTCGCGACGAAAGAAAATGGTTCTGCGAATGTGGGTAAAGATCAGGTAGGCTATTGTCGCCGCAAAGAAAGGTGAAATAATCCAGGAAAGAACAATACCCCCCATTTTTAACCAGTTGACCACAGAGGGTCCGCCAGCCACGAGGCCGAAGCCTAATATCCCTCCGACAATGGAGTGGGTTGATGAGACTGGCAAGGCAGTTAGGGTGGCTACGAGCACCCACAGGGCTGCGGAAAGAAGGGCGGCAAACATCCCTATCATGATTATTTTGGGGTCAGTGATATATTGGGCATTGATAATGCCTTTGCTGATGGTGGCTGTGACATGAGAGCCTAAAAAAACAGCACCGACAAAGTTTAAAATGCCGGCAATAAAAACTGCCTGCCGCACTGTGATGGCCCTGGCACCGACTGCGGATGCCATGGAATTGGCCACATCATTCGCTCCCAGATTAAAGGCCATAAGAAAACCGGCCCCTAGCGAAAGATAGAAGAAAAGATCGTAAAGATCCATTTGGCAAACTCCTTTCTTGGTAATTCGTTGTTTTTAGTCCGTGGTATGGGCTCTAGAATTTTTGTGCTGGATAAAAATTTAATTTTTCAGGCTCGTCCCTCTCACGGAATTTTAACCTTCTAATCCTCCATGTTGGGGCAACCGGCCGGGGTTGCCACTATCAAGCTTTATACCTTATCAAAAAACATTAAAATGCCTACTAGGACAAAACCAGAGGCAGCGATTTTCTTGATTAGATCACCGGAAATATAGTGGCAAATAAAATTGGCGAAGAGTACGCCTAAGAAACTTACACTAATAAGGGCAAGGGAAGAGCCTACAAAAACCGTCCATGGTTTTTGGGTTTTGGCAGCCATCATTATACAGGCCAGCTGGGTTTTATCTCCTAGTTCAGCTAGGAATAAAGTCCCAAATGTGGTTAAAAGCAGTTTAAAGTCCATATGACCGCTCCGATTGATTTGAGATTGGTAAGGTTTGGTCAGGAAACTAGAAAATCAAACCGCCTGCTCATAACCGAAATCGTTTCGATTTTCTAGTGAAAAAAGAGCTCTCACAACCGGGTGCATTCTCAGTCTGCTGGGCTACCAAATTTTCTCCCACATGAGCCTTATTATTTTCTGTTAGATGAGTCCGGCTTAGGTTTTTATGCTACAATTTTATCGTAATTATTTCACAATATTTCCACATTTGACGTGGTAGGTGCAGCTAGCAAATGCGCCCCTCTCAACCTTGTTGTTTTGACATTTTTATATGAGCCATTTAATTACCTTTTAGGGGAGGTTGCTCGTCTTGAGGTTGAGTTGACCTAAATATGAGTTTGATTAAGCTTTTTGTGATCTTTAAAATTCCGCATCACAAATTATGAATTGAGATGTTTGCAAAAGTATGCTTAAAGTAATTTTGTTACTCTCCCTCGCCATGACGCATAATCACAATAGTTTAGTCTATTTGAGGAATTTTTAAGATAAAGGAAAGTAATGGAAAATTTTTTAGAAACAAGTATTACCTTTAAAGACAGTGCCTTGGTTCAAGAACTATTTGGACCCTATGGACAGAATCTGGACATAATCCACAAGACCACAAATACCTTGATAGAAAGCCGGGGGACAAGCATTTACCTCAAGGCCAGAGATAAGCACTCCTTGGACTGGGCCAAAAATTGTTTGGTACAATTTTATGACCTCTTAAAGTCGGGGTATAAGGTTTATCCACAGGATATTGAAGCGGGGCTTAAAATACTATCCAAGGATAGTAATGCCAGTTTAAAGAAGATTTTTAAGCAGGAAGTATTTGTGGTTTCGCCCAGGAAGACTATTGCCCCCAAGACATTAAGCCAGAGAAACTATTTGCAGGCTATAAAGGACAGTGATCTTGTCTTTGGGATTGGGCCGGCTGGAACAGGCAAGACCTATCTGGCAGTAGCGGTGGCAGTATCCTTTTTGATGCAAAAGAAAGTCAAGAGGTTGATTCTAGCCAGGCCTGCTGTGGAAGCAGGGGAAAAACTCGGTTTTTTGCCCGGTGATATGCTGGAAAAGGTCACCCCATATTTAAGACCTCTTTACGATGCATTGCATGATATGCTTGATTTTAGGAAAGTCCAGGAAATGTTGGAAACAGGCGTGATTGAAGTGGCACCGCTAGCCTTTATGCGAGGAAGAACATTAAATGACGCCTTTATTATCTTGGACGAGGCTCAAAATACTACGCCGGAGCAGATGAAGATGTTTTTGACCAGGATGGGTTTCGGGTCCAAGGCGGTGGTTACCGGCGATGTGACCCAAATTGATTTGCCAGGGACAACGAAATCTGGCCTGATCCAAGCCCAGAGAGTCTTAGAGAATGTGAAGGGAATCAAGTTTGTTTATTTTGATGAACAGGACGTCATCCGTCATAATTTGGTCGGACGAATTGTTAAGGCCTATGAACGATATGAGAGCCGGGAAGAAGAAGTTGAGAAGCAAGGAGGAAGATAAGAAGTTGAGAAGATGATATATTTAAAAACAAATTCTCGTATAAATCCTACGCTGCCTATAAGCAAACGTGAACTTTTACCCATCCTGGAAAAAATCATGTCTTTTTTGGGGCTGACTGAAAAACATCTAGAAGTGGAACTGGTTGATGATCACAGCATTGAAGAATTAAATAAAAAATTTTTAGGCTGTGTTGGTCCAACCAATGTACTTAGTTTCCCAGCAGAAGATGAGAATAATCCACAGCTCTTGGGGCAGCTGGTTTTAAGCATCGATACCTTAAGCAGGGAAATCTTTTTATATGGTCAAGAGGAACAAGAGCATCTTGTGCGTCTGCTTACGCATGGGATTTTACATTTGGCTGGTTTTGAGCATGGGATGCTTATGGATGATATGACCCAAAGCTGTATTGATTATGTCAGACAAGATGAAGAAGAAACTTAAAATCCTCGTTGTCCTGCCCATGTATGGCCGCTCTTTACCCATAGGCCAGTACTGTGCTCAGGCACTTAAAGATATGGGGCATCTGGTTGAGGTGTTTGATGCGCCTGAGTTTTACTCGGCTTTTACGGCCTTAAAGAAACTTCGAATTCGCTCCACTGATTTGGAGTACCTGGAAAATAGCTTTTTACAGGTAGTCTCCAACGGTGTGCGGGCCAAGGTGGACAATTTCGGGCCTCACCTGGTTCTGGCAATGGCTCAAGCGCCTTTGAGCAGGCAGACTTTGAACCAATTGCGCCGGGATGGCGTGGCAACCGCCATGTGGTTTGTGGAGGACTATCGAGTTTTTGGCTATTGGCGGGCTTTTGCTCCTTATTACGACTTCTTTGCCGTGATCCAAAAAGAGCCTTTTTTTTCTGAACTGAAAAAAATCGGAGTGAATAACTCTCTCTATCTTCCACTGGCTGCCCAGCCGGATTTTCATCGTCCCCTGAATTTGAGCCCTGTTGAAAAAAAAATGTATGGTAGTGACGTATCTTTTTTAGGGGCAGGTTATCCTAACAGGCGAAAGGCCTTTAAGCAGCTTTTACATTATGATTTTAAAATTTGGGGCACGGAATGGGATGGTGATGTGGCCCTTGCCCCCTTGGTACAAAGAAATGGGCAGCGCATAAGCCCTGAAGAGGCTGTAAAAATTTTTAATGCCAGTAAAATTAATCTCAACCTGCATTCCAGCATAAGAGAGGATCATCTGGTAAGCCTTGGCGACTTTGTCAATCCCAGGACCTTTGAATTGGCTGCTTGCGGTGCTTTTCAATTGGTTGATAAGCGTAGTTTACTTGGAGAACTTTTTGCCCGGGATGAACTGGTCACCTTTAAAAATTTGGATCAGTTGCAGGAGCAGATAGACTATTTTCTGATACACGAGGAAGAGCGCCAGCTTTTTGCCGGCAAGGCCAGGGCCAGGGTGCTTAATGAACATACTTATGTGCATCGAATGCAGACCCTGCTTGATTATATTGATGAACAACTCGACTTTGAAGGACTTAAACAGGAGCATGAACCCTGGTGGACAGACTTGCCCGAAGATTTACAGGAAGAACTCGAAAAGCTTTTGGATAAGCTGGGACTGGCTAAAAATGTGGATTTTAAAGATATTGTTCATTTCATCCGACAGGAACAAGGGAAGCTTACTCCTCTGGAAACAGCAATCCTGTTTCTGGATGAGTGGCAAAAACAGTATGCGCGTTAAAAGGTTAAGAGTTCAACTTTCGGAGTTAATTTACGAACACATTTTCTTCAATGCTAACAAAGAGTTGGACACATCTAAGGCTTGCTTGCGGGCTGTGCATAAAGGGATTTTTGGGTTAAGTGTTGCTCAAAATAGTTTCTGTATTTATGTTGTGTTTTGATAGTTTTATAGGGTAGCCCCCCCGATGCACGGCTTTTCCGCAAGCTTTACCAAGATGTGTTACCCAAGCCGTTTATAATGCGTTTCAGAAAATGCGCTCGCCAAAAGCGTTGAAATTCTAGAGAGTTAGACAACTCAGAAAGTTGAGTTAAAAGGTTAAAAGGAGATAAGATGTTAAAACCCGGTATTGGATTTTGCCTTGAAGGTTTGCCAATTATCATCTGGACATTTTTGGCTACCATTGTCTTTGCTTTGCTGGAATGGAATTTTTTGGCTATTTTAGGTTTAGCCGCATCACTGTTTGTACTCAATTTTTTTCGTGATCCGCAGCGGGTAGTTCCTCAGGAACACGGTCTGGCTGTGGCTCCGGCTGACGGCAAAGTAGTGAAAGTGGAAAAAATGACAGACCCTTTTTCCGGCCAGGAAAAGACGGCCATTTGTATCTTTATGAATGTTTTTAATGTGCATGTTAACAGATCCCCTATAACCGGACAGGTAGAAGGGATAAAATATTTTCCCGGTAAATTTATAAACGCCTCTTTGGATAAAGCTTCTAAAGATAATGAGCGCAATGCCATATTGTTAAAAGATAAAGAGGGAGAATTTTGGACAGTGGTCCAGATTGCCGGGCTCATTGCACGGCGCATTGTCTGTTGGGTTGAGCATGGGGATCATTTGCATCGTGGAGAGCGGCTGGGAATGATAAAATTTGGTTCCAGGGTTGACCTTTATCTTCCTGATGGATATGAACCATTAGTCAAGATAAACGATAAAGTATTTGCCGGTCAAAGTATAGTTGCAAGAAAAAAGGCATAATACTAAAAATATAACGCATTACACTTATAACAGGTATGGTTCAGGACATTCGTCCCAAACATAAAGGATTTTATATCCTGCCCAATTTACTGACTACAGCCAGTCTGTTTTCTGGTTTTTTGGGCATGCTTTGGGCCATTGAGGGGCGGTTTGAGCATTGTGCCATAGCCATTTTGGTCAGCTGTCTTTTTGATGGTATGGACGGCAAGGTGGCAAGGCTTACCAAGGCCAGTTCTGATTTTGGCGTCCAGTTCGATTCTTTGGCGGATTTGTCCTCGTTTGGGATTAGTCCGGCAGTAATGGTTTATTTATGGCAGACGCATAAATTTGGGCGTATTGGGTTGGTAGTCAGTTTTCTGCTTGTGGCTTGCGGTGCCTTAAGGCTTGCGAGGTTTAATGTTCAAGCTAAAGAGTTGCCCAAAAAGTTTTTTATTGGTTTGCCTATCCCGGCTGCTGCCTGTACTTTAGCTACCCTGGTCTTATTTTCCGAGTATATTCCGGAAAATTGGGTTGAGCCTGTTTTACCTAAACTGGCCTTGATTTTGACCTTTGTTTTGGCCTTGGCCATGGTTAGTAGGATAAAATATGCTTCCTTTAAAGAAGTGGAAGTAGTCAAGGCCCATCCTTTTACAACTACGGTGAGCATTATCATGCTCTTTGTTCTGGTAGCATCCGAGCCCAAGTTGCTCGGTTTCTTGTTCTTCATAGGCTACTTGTTCTCCGGTCTTATTTATACTTTCCTAATACTACCCCTACGTAATTCTTCCAAGCTACGGGAGCCCCGTAAGGAGCTCTCGTAAACCACTTAACCCCCCACATATTAGGACGTTTTTAGGTCCTTATTTCAAGCCAAAACTTACTGGTTAAATTGATTTGATTGGCTGAAGTTGCCTACTTAATTTATATTTATACTGTGCGGGCACAATGCTTTGTGTCCCTACTCAACTCAACTTGAGAGGAGGTAAAAATGTCAGATAAGGTATTTATTTTTGATACGACTTTGCGTGATGGGGAACAGTCCCCGGGTGCGACCATGAATTTGCAGGAAAAGGTGCGTCTTGCCAGGCAACTGGAAAAATTAGGCGTAGATATTATCGAGGCTGGATTTCCTGCAGCCAGCCAGGGCGATTTTGAGGCCGTGCAAAATATCGCCAGGGCTGTAAAAAATTGTCAGGTGGCAGGGCTTGCCCGGGCAGTGCAACGCGATATTCAAACCGCCTGGGATGCGGTAAAAGAGGCTGAGAATCCACGCATTCACACCTTTATTGCTACATCTGACATCCACTTGGAATACAAATTACGCAAGACCCGGGAACAGGTCTTGGAAATGACAAGAGAGGCAGTCTCTTTTGCTTCCTCTCTTTGTCCAACTGTAGAATTTTCCGCTGAAGATGCTTCCAGATCAGACTGGGACTTTCTGGTTCAGGTGGTGGATGTGGCCATAAAAGCCGGAGCCAGGGTGATCAATATCCCGGATACTGTAGGCTATGCCCAGCCCCAGGAGTTCGGACGTCTGATTAAATATCTTTTGGAAAAGGTTCCTGATAGTGATAAGGCTATTTTCAGTGTTCATTGCCATAATGATCTGGGCCTGGCTGTTGCCAATACCCTGGCCGCGATTGAGGCTGGAGCAAGACAGGCTGAGGTCACTATAAGCGGTATTGGGGAGCGTGCAGGTAATGCTGCCTTAGAAGAAGTAATTATGGCTCTTTGTGTACGCAAGGATTATTATAATTTGGAGACCAATATTGTCACTGAGCAAATTTTCCCTTCCTGTCGTTTGTTATCCATGATTATCGGGCAGCCCATACCTCCATATAAACCTATTGTCGGGGCCAATGCCTTTGCCCATGAATCAGGTATTCATCAGGATGGTGTGTTAAAGCATCGTCAGACCTACGAAATCATGACTCCGGAAAGTATAGGAAAAACTTCCAGTGATCTGGTCATTGGTAAGCATTCGGGCAGACATGCGCTCAAGCAGAAGCTGGAGGAATTGGGTTATAGTCTGGAGGAAGAGCAGATCAATCAAGTGTTTACAGCAGTCAAGCGTCTGGCCGATAAAAAGAAACAGGTTTATGATGAAGATGTAGAGGCTGTTGTTCTGGAAGAGATTTTCCGTATCCCGGATAAATATGAATTGATTTATTTATACTGCACTGCCATTTCCGATGACAAGGCTTCGCCCAGTGCTGCCCTGAAGATGAAGGTTGATGGCGAAGAGAAACAGGAAGCAACCTTTGGCGTGGGACCCATTGATGCAGTATTTAATACCATTTGCAGATTAACAGAACGCAATCCTAAACTTTTGCGTTATTCTGTTAATGCTATTACTGGCGGAACTGATGCCCAGGGTGAGGTTACAGTCAGACTGGAGGAAAATGGAGTCACTGCTGTTGGAAGGGCGGCTGATGCTGACATCATAGTAGCCAGTGCCAAGGCCTATATCAATGCCTTAAACCGGTTGGCTAAGAAGGAAAAGGAGAAGCGGGTTAATGTTGAATGATGGATGTTGAATTGAAAAACAGGGTTAACCTAACCACTCAACTATTTAACTACTCAACTACTTAACTACTAAACTAAAACAGGAGGAAGAAATAAATGGAGCAAACCTTAGCCCAAAAGTTATTGCAAAGAAACTGTGCAGAAGAAATCAAAGAACCTGGGCAGATTGTCCAGTGTAAAGTTTCCCTGGTTTTGGCCAATGATATTACAGCTCCCCTGGCCATAGAATCTTTGGCTAAAATGGGTGCGGATAAAGTTTTTGATCGGGACAAGATCGCTCTGGTCTGTGATCATTTTACTCCCAATAAAGATATTGAGTCTGCTGAGCAGGTTAAAAAAGTGCGCGAATTTGCCAGAAAGTTGAACATCACCCATTATTATGAGGGGGGAAATGTTGGGGTTGAGCATGCACTTTTGCCCGAACTGGGCCTGGTCGGACCGGGCGATATAGTAGTGGGCGCTGACAGCCATACCTGCACTTATGGTGGCCTTGGAGCCTTTGCAACGGGTCTTGGTAGCACGGACATTGCCGGGGCCATGGCCTTGGGCGAGACCTGGTTTAAAGTGCCAGAAAGTATTCTGGTTAATATCTTTGGTGAATTAGATAAATATGTCGGTGCCAAGGACCTTATTCTTTATCTTATTGGTCAAATCGGGGTTGATGGTGCCCTGTATAAGGCCTTGGAGTTTACCGGGGAAGTAGTGGAAAATATGGATATTGAGGGCCGGATGACTATGGCCAATATGGCCATTGAAGCCGGGGGAAAAGTTGGATTATTTCCTGTCGACTCAAAAACTCTTGCCTATGCAAAAGAGCACGGGCGAGATGGTGATGAACAGATTTTTCCTGATCCTGGTGCTGAATATGTGCGTAGGGTAGATATTGATGTTACAGGGATGTCTCCACAGGTTGCATGCCCACATCTGCCGGAGAATGTACGTCCTGTGGAGGAGTTAAAGGATGTTGCCGTGGACCAGGTTGTACTCGGTTCATGTACCAATGGCCGGATTTCAGATTTAAGGGATGCGGCCAGAATTATTAAGGGGCATAAGGTGGCTAAAAACGTGCGTTTTATTGTGCTTCCGGCAACACCTGCTATTTATCGTCAGGCCTTGGAAGAGGGCTTATTGGAAATTTTTGCTGAGGCTGAGGCCATAATTGGGCCACCAACCTGCGGCCCGTGCTTGGGCGGACACATGGGTATTTTAGCTGCCGGAGAAAAATGTCTGGCAACCACCAACCGCAATTTTAAAGGCCGCATGGGAAGCTTAGAAAGCGAAGTTTATCTGGGCAGTCCCATGGTCGCAGCTGCAACAGCCATAACTGGTAAAATTACTCATCCGAGGGAAATTTAATGTTGAATGTTGAATGATGAATGTTGAATTAAAGAGTCTGGCAACTCGATTACTTTTTTGCTCAATTATTCAATCATTCAACAACTCAACTACTAAACTACTCAACCACTAAACCAATACGGGAGGAAAAGGTGCAATATACAGGCAGAGTCCATAAAGTAGGCGATCATATTGACACAGACGCCATTATTCCGGCCAGATTTTTGGTCACTACTGATCCTGAAGAGTTGGGTAAAAATTGTTTTGAGGGGCTTGAGGAAGGTTGGATCAAGCGAGTGCAACCTGGTGATGTTATTGTTGCTGGCAAGAATTTTGGTTGTGGTTCATCCAGGGAGCATGCGCCCATAGCTATTTTAGGTGCTGGAATTAACGTGGTCATTGCCCATAGTTTTGCCCGTATTTTTTATCGTAATGGATTCAATATGGGTCTGGTTTTATTGGAAATCGGAGACAAGATCGAGGAAATAAATGAAGGTGATGAGCTGCAAATTGATGCGGTTAAGGGAGTGATCGAAAACAAGACAACGGGCCAAACCATTAAAACAGCCCCTATTCCGGAGTTTATGCAAGAGATTTTACAAAAAGGCGGACTGATCAATTATGTTCGGGACAGATTAAGTGCGTAACTTCTCAAGAAGTTGTGGCAATGCATGGTGCAGTGGGTAATTTTTTTCGCCCGTTCGCTTCGCTTACTAGAGGCACAGAGACACGGAGTTTTTCGCTGAGCTCTGCTCAGGTAGCTGTTTTTGGTACAGGCCTGGCTGGGCCTGCAAATTCTCTGTGACTCCGTGCCTCTAGCGACCAACGGGAGCGGGTGAGAGATTAAAAGAATGGCCACTAGTTATTGAAAAGGTACTTAAGAGCAGCCTAAAGGAGGAGAATAAAGATGGAGTTTAATATTTGCTTGCTCCCAGGAGATGGCATCGGGCCGGAAATAGTCGAGCAGGCGGTTAAGGTTTTGAAAGCTATTGGCCAAAAGTTTGGTCATGAGTTTGTCTTAAAACAAGCATTAATTGGTGGAGAGGCCATAGATAAAACCGGTTTTCCTTTGCCTGAGGAGACAGTAGAGATTTGTAAAGAAAGCGATGCTGTACTCTTGGGGGCTGTTGGCGGGCCAAAATGGGATAATATAGACAAAGACAGGCGCCCGGAAAGGGGACTTTTAGGTATCAGAAAAGAACTGGGCCTGTTTGCTAATTTGCGGCCGGCAAAGCTATTTTCTGAGCTCAAAAATGCTTCTCTTTTACGTCCGGATATTGTTGATAAGGGAATAGACCTTTTGGTGGTAAGGGAACTTACCGGCGGGATCTATTTTGGCCAGCCCAAAGGCGAAGAAGTTCGCGATGGAAAGCGTGTGGCCTTTAACACCATGATTTATGATGAGGACGAAATAAGAAGAATTGCACGCCTGGCCTTTGAACTGGCGCGTAAAAGAAGAAATCTCGTCACTTCTGTGGACAAGGCAAATGTCCTGGATGTGTCTCAGTTATGGAGAGAAGTAGTCGAAGAAGTCAGTAAAGAATATCCGGATGTTACGCTTAATCATTTGTACGTGGATAATGCCGCCATGCAGCTGGTGCGTGATCCAGCCCAGTTTGATGTAGTAGTAACCTCAAATTTGTTTGGTGATATTCTTTCAGATGAAGCAGCAGTAATTACCGGTTCATTGGGCATGTTGCCCTCGGCCTCCATGGGCGAGAAAAGCCCGGCCCTTTACGAGCCTATTCACGGCTCAGCCCCGGATATAGCCGGTCAAAACAAGGCTAATCCTTTAGCCACTATCCTTTCAGTGGCCATGATGCTTGATTATTCTTTTAACCTGAAAGAAGAAGCCAGAGCCATTGAGCAGGCAGTGCAAAATGTCCTGGCAAAAGGTTACAGGACCGGAGATTTGCTGGAAGAAGGCAAACAGCTTGTGAGTTGTTCTGAGATGGGTGATTTAGTGTGTAAAGAAATTTAATGCATGTGTCTGCCATGCGCCTGCAAAAACTCCGCTTCGCTGTTTTTGCAGGCGCATCTTAAACTATGAACTCCAGAAAATTATCCTTTGAAATTTGTTCAAAAGAAGCTTCAGGATAAGTATTTATCCAGAGCTTCGGAGCTTTTTTTCGTCTGGGAACCTATTTAATTTCATAACCAGCCAACTTGCCGTCAACTTCCTCCACCAGATCGATTTCCTGCCGGTCATAAGTACGCCAGAAATAATGCCTGGTATGGGTTTGCAAATATGATTGCCTTTTCAACCTCTCCACAAAAATAAAATTTTCCCATAACTCACCAAAACATCGTTGCGCAAAGATAGAGGATTAAAATTATTGATTACGGCATTTAAAATGCCATTATCCAGAAAATAATATCTTGCTGTCTTTGAAACTTCTTTACGCAAGTTACGGGCAAACCCTGTAACCTTTTTAATCACAAAACACTTTTCCAGCAAATCAAGATAGCGCTCCACTGTCTGTTTGGCCAGACCAATCCTGGTGCCAAGTTCAGACAAAGATACTTCTTTCCCAATTTGAAAGATGCGCCTGCAAAAATTTCGTTTTTGTAGGCAGTTTTGAGTTATTTCAAGTAGTTATGAGATTATATTTTTGTAAAAAAGTTGATTTTTTAGTTTTAGCAGTAGTGTCTTTCAAAATAATATTTGATAAAATTATTATTTTTTATCTTATTGGTAATATAAGAATTAATATTTTAATTTTATATAGACAGTATTGGGTAAGTGGTAAATCATCTAGGCTCAATTTGACAAATTAAATGAAAAATTTTTTACAAGCGAGGAAGATTTGCAGGGCGCAGAATGTTGTTTGTTGTGTATATTGTATTGAAATGCTTAACTTCTTAGTAAATTTGAAAAAAGAGCTCTTCTCTTGATTTTGAGGTGGAAATATGGTTTGTTTTGTTTAAAAGGTGAGGTTAGAAATAATATATAAAATAAGTTATGTGGTAACGACTAATAAGACAAATGAAAACAGAAGGGAGTTGTCATGAAGGCATCAAAAACTATGATTTTAATCGGTTTTCTTTTTCTGTTGCTGCTTCCATCTTCTGTTGTCATTGCAGACGATGACGACCATGATGATGACTATCACCACGGTGATGATGACCGTGATGATCATGATGAAAGTTATTTAAAATCTGTGAACAATCCAACCTATGAAGCAGAGTGTAGTGGGTGTCATTTCCCTTATCAACCAGAGCTGTTGCCTTCCGCCTCTTGGATGAAGATCCTTAATCAATTAGATGATCATTTCGGAGAGGTAGTAGAAATTGATCCTGATTCAAAAGAAATTATTTCTGATTATCTAAAATCGAATAGTGCAGAAAACTCTTCGTCAGGACTTGCTGTTAAAATTATGCGAAGATTAGGAAATCATGTTTATATGAGGATTACCGATATCCCTTATATCATAGAAGAGCATCATGAGCTAAACCCTGAAGTTTTTGAACGTGAATCCATTGGTTCATTATCAAACTGTATTGCATGTCATACAACGGCCGAAAGAGGTATTTATGACGATGATAATGTAAAGATACCCCGATAAGGCACACATAACAATCGTATTCAGCTGACCCCAAGCACGGCGGCGGTTTTTTCAAGTGTACTAGTCAAAACAAAATCTGACAACCTTAACTAAATCTTACAACTGCCAGAAAGGATAACCACTGTCAGATTTTGTTTTGACTAGTACACCTAAAATTTATTAAAAATAACCTTTGCAAGATAATTTATATCCCAGGCAGCC
>NZ_CEYAEZ010000046.1:0-20316 GCF_982781345.1 Desulfovulcanus sp. | reverse complement strand
TATTCAACTCTTTTTTGCGCTTTATTTCATCAATGGCCAAGTCGTTTTGTAAATCTTCCTTGCTCACGACACGGATGATATCCCCTTCCCATGTATACGTCAGGCCCTGGGCGCGTAAAATACCCTTAAAAGCTTGAGACCAGGGGACGTTATTTATGTTTACGTTTATCTTTCCTGAAATGTTGGAGTTTATAAGGATATTTTGTCTGGCTACCCTGGCCAGTGCCTGGAGTACAACCTTAATGTCTGTTGAGTTCATCTTTAAGCTGACAGGATTTGTGGGCAGCGGCCGCTCAGGTGGAAGAGGCGGTTCTTCCTCGGTTGATAAAATATCCGTTTCAATATCAGTTGGCTCTAAGGAAGGGGAGGGCGAATGCCCTAGGCTCTGTTCGGCCAGTATTTTCCACTTTTCAAAAAAGGGGTCAGGTTTGTATCTGGGTTTAGAGCATGAAAGCAAAGAAAAAGTTAAAAAAAGACAAACTAGATTAAAGAAAAAAAGTTTAATGTGTCGCATAGCCAACCTTTAAATTGGGAAAAGTATGTAAATTAGTTTGAGTCCATCAAGTTATTTGTCAGGTTGATTGTCTAAAATTATTTCTTCCTGGTATGGAACCGATATCTCGTCTTTATCCCCTGGTCCTTTTATAATAACAAACTGAGGGTAAATATTTTTTACGGTGTAGCCTTGTATTTCAAGCTTTTCCCCTTCAACATACTCCCTGCCATTAATTATAGCTACTTTTGTTGAATCCATTTTAACATACCCTGTATACTCAAAATGTACGTCGGCTTTTTTTTCAACTTTGACCGTTTTAATGACCTTATTCTTTAAGAAAGGGTCGTTTTCCCAATTTTGATTGATTAATTTTAAAGTATACAATGTTTTAGGGTCCAGCTTGTTCGTCGATAGTTTATCCAAAATATTTCTTGTAATGCCAGAAAAGTCTTCTGTTTTTGGAGCGCGATATGAATTCTTCTCTGAAGCCTCAAATATAAACGAATACACTCCATATGTAATAACTAAAAGGGTGATAGCCAAGATAATTTTTTCGCGTTTACTCATTTTCTAATATTTTATTAAATATTTATCCAAACCTTAAGCTTGAAATCACTTCTTCCTATATCCTGCTGTATATCTAATTCTTGAATTCTATCCACGTAACTTAAAGAAAGTAGATTTAGAATAAAGTTTCTAAATTTTTTAAAGTCACCTTTAATGTTGATTGTTACGAGAATATTTTTTGATTTTTGGGAAAGAGTTTTAGGGTCAGGTATAGCTGAAACAAAAAGCATTTCAGATTGGTCTGCAATATCCTGTACTACGTTTTTGAACTGTTCAATATCCCGACCAAAGCCAAGATCTATGATTTTTTGATGGACATTGAGTTTTTTTTGTTGCTCAAGTTCTTTTTTGAGTCGAGTATAAAGAGGATAAATACTTTTTTGTTGTTTTAATTTTTTTTCTAAATACAATATTTCTTGTTCTAAGGCAATGTTTTCTCTGTATTTAGGATATATAAAAGCCAAAATAAATACTGATAATAAGAAAGTACAAGTTAAAATAAAGATTAATGCATGAGGTGATAATGGTAAAGTTATTTTTTTCATTTGTTAATTGAAAATAATTTCGAGTGTAAAGTACAAAGTTTGCCCAATATCTGCAAGAGATTGTATGTCCTGCTTTAATATTTTTACTTCGTCGAAGATTGGAGAATCGTTCAGCCTGATTATGTAGCTGGTCAGTCGAGATTCAAATTGTTGTGGGTCTCCCGTAACAATACCATCTATAACTAAAGATTTTAGATTGTCCTTTGGACTAAGATCGGAGTGAAAAGCGAGAAATTTGATCTCCTTTGGAGTGATTCTGGATAATTCAGACAAAATTGCTATACTTGCATAGCGATGGGCATACTGCTTGGCTAGATTATTTTTGTGCACAACTTTTTCCAGTAGTGAATTAATTACTTTTTTTGTTACTAGAGGTTGATATTGATCTAGCTCATTTTTTAGAGTTGCCAATCTTTGTTTCTTTTGTTCGGCTAGTTTGGTTTGGTTGAAGTATGTCACCAAGCAAAGCAGAGCACTAAGTATAAATACTCCTGCGCTAATTTGACTTATAATACGATAAGTTCTTTCCCTCTTTTTCTCCTGAAACGTAAAGATAAAATTGGGAGTCAGGTCGTTATTAGAAAGTGCCGCACCAATGACTGGAGTGGCCGCTATTTTTTCCTGTAAAGACAGAGATAAATGAAGATCCTCAGAATCAATTATGGTGTCACCCTGAAAAGGATCCAACAACTGAAATGGTATGCCTATCTGGCTCTGAATGTAGTCAAGACATTCTTTGCATGGGATAAAAATTCCGGAGAGGTAGATTTTATCAACAGATCCTTTATTTAAAAAGGTTACATAATGATTAAATGTTCTTTCTATCTGGCTAATAAGGCGATCCAGTGCCGGAGTTATCCACTCCAAAACCTGGTCTTTGGTAAGATCAATTTTTTTTTCCCGTGGCCGGTTCAAATCCTCCTCGGTGCAGATTTGAAATAAAATCTGGGTGGCCTCCTCCAGGGTGATGTCTGGTGATGGTTGTTCTGAGTTTGTAAAATTATCTAGCTCGATTAGGATCTCTTCACTGTAGTTTTCAGTTGGTTTATCAAAATTTGGACGATAGTTCTCCAGTAAAGATTGAGCTAAACTTTTTGCTCCGGTTTTTATTTCTCGAGTAAAAGCCAGGTTGCCCCGGTTGAAAATATCAATGCGCGACCAGTCTGTGCCAATAAAGATATGGGCAATGTTGTTTGCATCTTTATCTACTGTATTGATGGAAAAATAGTTTGATAAACAGAATGGAATAGTAGTTATGCCTTTCAGTTTATGCCCGGCATTTGTAAATAGAGTTTTTATTTTTTTTACTTCATTTTTAGATGCCAGGTAAGCTAATACTTCTATTTTTGTTGTCCCGTTGACTACGGTTTCGCCTAATATTTTAAAATCAAATATCTGTTCCTGCAGGTTTATTTTTTTCTCTTTGTTAACACTCCAGTATACTGTATTATATATATGTTTCCTGTCGACCTTTGGTATCCTTATAAAAAAGGTACTAACATGAATAGCAGGAATAATAGCCCATAGATTGGTCTTGGAGTGGTTTTTTTGGAAGTTATCTAATTTTGACTTTAAAAAAGGTATAAAGTCAGGATGTTCTTTTTTTATGCCCTGAGGATAAGATGATTTTTCATAATCCAGTAATAAGAAATTATCATTTTTTTTTATGACCTTGGCCAAGCGCAAATGATCATCTCTAAGGTCAATGCCAATATTTACAGTTTTAGTGGAAAAAGCAAAGTTAATAATTTTTTTTGTTTTCGAAGTGCTAGATGAATAGGCAACCTCCTTGGGAGAAGGAGTTTTGCCACGAATGATATTCAACAAGTTGTCGGTGGATGTCATTGGCTTTTATTTAGAAGGTTATAAATTTCTTACTATTTTAATACTCAAATAATGATAAGTCACTGTCAATTAAATTGTCAATAAATTGTTTTATTTTTTTAAGCTGATTCTTGGTTTTGTACAAGTTAATGAGTATATCTATAAAAATTCTAACCCATACAAAGTTCATCGCCTTGGTTTAATACAAATTTTGATTATCTCGGTTTTGTTTTCGCTAGCTATACTTGTTTTTTTAGGTCTGTAATGATTAAATTTCTTTCTTGCAGTGAACTTTTTATTTTTTTTATCCTCATATATCAGTCTCTTTGGTTAAGAGACTGCTGTTATCTGTAATCACACTATGTCCAATAGATCTATACCTAGATTGTATTATAATGATTAAAAACTATGTGAGGAGTGTCTTGTATCCAGGAGACGGTGATGGACTTTTACCGATACATTCACTTATAATATACTAGTATCAGCATTCGATTTTTCCATAAGGTTGGAGGGAGTAAGGAAATGTCTTTACATGAGACATTCCTAAAATGAGAACTTTAAAATTTTAGCAATAAGTAGGAGCAAGTTATCAGAGATGTCTTTTGCAACTTAGAAGAAGAATTTTACTTTGATCCGTTGAAGAATGATACTTATACTTTGCATTTAGTCTATCCAGAATTTCTGAGATATGTCTAGTTTTAACTTTGGCTCTGGAAGTGTAATTAATTTTTCTCAAGATTGTTGATATGTATGCTGCACCTCCTTGTAAAGTTGGGTCGAATTCTGCACCGTTTATAATTTGTAGAGCCTTATTATTTTCTGTTAGATGAGCCTAGCTTAGCATTTTATGCTAAAATTTTGTCATAATTATTTCACAATATTCCCACATTTGTCGTGGTAGGTGCAGCTGGCAAATGCGGTCTTCTAATTACGTCATTCTGAGCGAAGCGAAGAATCTGGTTTTCTACGTTGGAGATTCTTCGGTCGTTTCGCTCCCTCAGAATGACGAGAGGTGTATTCTCAGTCTGGAGCACTAGCAAATTTTCTCCCACAAGAGCTTTATTATTTTCTGATAGATTAGTTCGGCTTAGCTTTTTATGCTAAAATTTTATCAATTATTGCGCAATTTTTCATTTGACGTGGTAGGTACAGCTAGCAAATGCGTCCATTTGTATTTGAGTGTGAAACCGTAAAAAGGTTTATCGGTTAGGTGATTGATATCTCTTTCCAATACCCGAGCCGTATTTTGGGATGTATTGACGCCTTAACGGCAAGAAGATAGAGGAAAAAGTGCTAAGGAGTCTGTGGCCAAACCATACTTAAGAGGGCAACTTTTCATAATTTTTTTCAATCCTGATTTCTTTCATGCTGGTGCAAATGCCTGGATCCATCTACCCCAGTTGAATACTGGCAAAGCCAGACCAGCTTCGCTGGATTCAACGGGGTAAAAGGCTTGCTTGCGGGCAGAGCATAATAGGACATTTAGGATAAATGAATATTCTTTATTATTGTCGATAGTTATGGTAAATAGTCCCAGATATTTAGCTTTGTCACCCCGATGCAAGGCTTTCAAGAAACCAGGCCTTTCTATCTGGTAGTCAAAATATGGTTTGGCCATAGACCTCTAAGAAACTTTGCTTCCCGGTTTTACTTCCCCTCTGACCGTTAGCAGTTCCATTTTACCTTTTGCCTGCACAGCCAGAATCATTCCCTGGGACAGTACTCCTCTTAATTTGCGTGGTTTTAAGTTGGCAACTACAACGACTTGTTTACCTATAAGCTCATCCGGTTCATAGTATTCAGCAAGACCGGCTACAACCTGTCGTGGTTCATTTTCCCCTAAATCCACAAAAACCTGCAACAGCTTATCGGCTTTGGGAACTTTTTGGGCCTTGACCACTTTGCCTACCTTTAGTTCCACTTTCACAAAGTCTTCAAATTCGATATAGCTCTTTTCTTTTTGGTCTTTTTTGGCCTCTGTTTTAGTCTCACAAGATTCTTCCAGTTTTAATTCGCGGCGTGGAAACAGGTTAGATTTTTTGGTTACTTTAATGCCCGGTTTCAATCCCTCCCACTGTTTGGTCTCCTGGTCCAGATTTACTTTTTGTAAATCAAAATCTACTCCCAGTTGCGAGAGCATCTTAACACTGGTAGAAGGCATAACCGGCCACAAGTGCAGCCCGATTTTACGCATTCCTTCCAGGAGAATATAGATTACGGTTTTTAAGCGCTCGGTTTCTTTATTTTTATACAGGCTCCAGGGCGCACAGGTATCAATATATTTATTTAAATGCCGGACTAACTCCCACAGGCTGCTTAATGCCTTGGAAAATTGAAATTTTGGAAAAAGATCCTGGTAGTTTTTGAGGGCATTAAAGCCAAGTTCCAACGCCTCCTCGTCAATTTTTTCCAGGCTACCCGGTTCTGGGACCTCACCGGCAAAGTATTTATTAGTCATGGTCAGAACGCGGCTGAATAGATTGCCCAGGTCATTGGCAAGATCGGCATTTAGGCGTCCAACCAGTGCCTCTTCAGAAAAGCTGGCATCCAGGCCGAATTGCATTTCCCTGAGTAAGAAGTAGCGAAAGGCGGAAAGCCCGTATTTGTCCTTCATGGACATTGGTGAGACTACATTCCCCAGGCTTTTGGACATCTTGGTTTCATTGACCGTCCAATAACCGTGGACGCGCAAACCTTTATACAGATCGACGCCTGCGGCCATGAGCATGGTAGGCCAAAAAATAGCATGGGGTTTTAAAATATCTTTGGCCACCAGATGGTGGGCATTAGGCCAGAATTTCTGAAAATTTTCTCCGTCTGGCCACCCCAGGGCGGTGATATAGTTAATCAGGGCGTCGAACCAGACGTAAGTAACAAAATTTTTGTCAAAGGGCAGTTCAATACCCCAGGTAAGGCGGGATTTTGGCCTGGAAATACATAGATCTCCTAGGTCCTCTTTAAGTAAGCCCAGGACTTCATTGCGGTAGCGTTCGGGCTGAATAAAATCGGGATGGCTTTCAATATATTCTCTAAGGGGTTTTAAATACTTACTCATCCGGAAGAAATAATTCTTCTCCTGGATAAATTCCGGTTTGGTTTGGTGGTCTGGGCAAAGACCATCCTGAAGTTCCTTTTCCGTGTAAAAACGTTCGCAGCCAAAACAATAAAAGCCGCCATATTCACCAAAATAAATGTCTCCGTTGTCATAGACACGTTGCAGAAAAGTCTGCACGCAGGCAATATGATCAGGATCGGTAGTCCGGATAAACCGATTATATTCTATCTCCAGCCCAGGCCAGGTGTCTTTGAAGAGTTTGCTGATTATATCCACATACTCTTTGGGAGTTTGTTTGTTCTTCTCCGCAGCCTGGACTATTTTGTCACCGTGTTCATCTGTCCCGGTTAAAAAGTATGTCTCTTTACCCTGTAATTTATGGAACCTGTTTACACTGTCAGCAACAATGGTCGTATAGGCATGCCCTAGATGGGGCTTGGCATTAACATAATAAATAGGTGTGGAGATAAAAAAGGTATTCAACATTAACCTCCCTCAATATATTTAATAATGAAGCTAAGACAAGGGGGGAAGAAAAAGAGAAAATGTTAAGGAAAATTTCTGTTTCGCCGTGCCCTCGCTTCCCCGTTCTTGTCTATTTTTTCACCATGGCCTGCCAATCCTTCATTTTTATTTCCAGTTCCTTGCCTTCTTCATTCAAGACAGTGATTGTATCGCGGAAAATATTCGCTCTGATGACGCGCAACATGCCTTGATCTGTTTGGTAGCGCTTGCCCATCTTGGGCAACTTTTTTTGAAATTCGGCATAGTGATCCTGCTCGAACGCCAGACAACATAATAATCGGCCACAAACACCTGAAATTTTGGCAGGATTTAAAAACAGGTTCTGGTCCTTGGCCATTTTTATGGTCACAGGCTCAAATTTGCGAAGAAAACGGCGGCAACAGCAGACTTGTCCGCAATTACCTACTCCCCCGAGCATCTGGGTTTCATGACGTACGCCAATCTGGCGTAACTCGATCCTGGTCCGATATTGGCGAACCAAATCCTTGACCAGCTCACGAAAATCTATGCGCATGGGCGCGGTAAAATAAAAAATCATCTTGCTCCGGTCGAAATAGACTTCCACGTCCACCAGCTTCATGGGCAGGTCATGTTTCTCGATGCACTTTTTACAAAAAGCAAATGCTTCTTTAGCCAAGACCTTATTCTCCGCCACGATTTTTAAATCTTCTTCATTAGCCAAACGAAAGACAGATTTTAAATCTTCCTCCTTAAAGCCTTCCGGCAGACTGTCACGGGTTATAACCACAGTCCCTAGTCCCAACCCCTCTTCTGTTTTTACGATTACCTTATCACCTTCATTGATTACAAAAGGACTGGCCAGAAAATAATAAACCGGCCCTGATTCCCTGAATTTAATACCTACTATTTTTTTTGAGTTTGTTGAGTCTACGGGGTCTGTTGGGTTCATTGAGTTCATTGTGGTTGTTGGGTTGTTGAAGTTAGGCTAAGGAAGGGATAAAAAACTTTCGTCTTCAGCCATTCCTTAGCCCTGGTTAGCTTATCAATTCTTTTATTTTTTCCAAAGCCTTATCCAGTCCCTGGATATTTGGTCCGCCTGCCTGGGCCAGTTCAGGGCGACCGCCTCCGCTGCCACCAATTTCTTTGGCAACTTCTTTAACCAATGCTGGAGCTGTAAATTTGTCGTGCAAGTCCTTGCTTACATACAGGATAAGCATGGCCTTACCTTTTTGTTCACAGCCCAGCAAGATAATTCCTGATTTTAACTTTGAGCGAAGATCATCCATGAGCTTACGCAGGGCGCCTACATCCGGAGCTTCTACTTTCTGGCTCAGAACCATTATACCGTTTATCTCTTGTGCTTCTTGAAGTAGATCTTTACCACGGCCCGATGCCAGCTTGTCTGCCAGGGCCTGTTTTTCCTTGTTTAAGATTTTTATCTGCTCCTGCAGGGCCATCACCTTGTTCTTAAGTTGACCGCTTCCGGCCTTGAGCAGGGATTGTAACTCTTCCATCTCCTGCTTGAGATTCTGCAGGTAGTGGATGGCCTCAAAGCCGGTAATCGCTTCGATTCTGCGTACCCCGGCAGCTACTGCGCTCTCGGAGACAATGTTGAAATAGCCGATCTGGCCAGTACTCTGCAAATGCGTTCCGCCACAGAGCTCTATGGACACCCCAGGCACGGTAACCACGCGTACCTGATCTTCGTACTTTTCTCCGAAAAGGGCCATGGCCCCTTTGGCTACGGCTTGATTATAAGGCATAATTTCGGTCTTTACGGGTAAATTGGCTAAGATTGCAGCATTGACTTCCTTTTCCACGGCCCTGATTTCATCAGGACTCAAGGCCTGAATATGGGTAAAGTCAAAACGCAGCCTCTTGTCTTCGACCAAAGAGCCTGCCTGCTTGACATGTTCTCCCAGGATTTTGCGTAGTGCAGCATGCAATAGGTGAGTGCTAGTATGATTTCTGGCTGTTGCTAGACGTTTTTTTTCGTCAACTTGAAGTTCGGCTTCCTGATCCAGCAGGATCTCACCCTGCGTTACCCGTATTTTGTGTACAATAAGTTCAGCCGCCGGTTTTATTGTATCTTCAACTACACAGATGCCGGAGGCTGTCTTTATCTGTCCCTTGTCTCCGACCTGACCTCCGGATTCACCATAAAAAGGTGTCCTGGAAGTGACTACAAATCCTGTCTGTCCTTTGCTCAGACTATGTGCCAGCACGCCAAGGGCTTGCTCATCCAGAAGATAAACAACACGGGCCGTGGCAGTTAACCGGTCATAACCAACAAA
This sequence comes from Desulfovulcanus sp., assembly GCF_982781345.1. Taxonomy (NCBI): domain Bacteria; kingdom Pseudomonadati; phylum Thermodesulfobacteriota; class Desulfovibrionia; order Desulfovibrionales; family Desulfonauticaceae; genus Desulfovulcanus; species Desulfovulcanus sp. The sequence goes on along the minus strand of NZ_CEYAEZ010000046.1, from coordinate 11,049 downwards.
TTCTGTCTGTAAACCTTCAGCAATAAGCCTTTTAAATTGGCCAGCCAGGTCCTTTTCTCCGCTTCCCTTCCAGGCTGATTTGGCCCGCTCTTTTTGTGCGGCCATGCATTTATTAAATCCGTTTTGGTCAACGCTAAAGCCTTGTTTTTCAGCAATATCATTGACGATATCTATAGGAAATCCATAAGTATCGTACAGCTTGAAGGCTACCTCACCGGGGATGGTCTGTACCCCTTGCTTTTGCAAACTTAGTAACTCTTCTTCTAAAATTTTTAATCCCTTATCCAGAGTCTCGGAAAATCGTTCCTCCTCCTGGCGAATAACCTTGAGCATGAACTCCCGGCTTGCTTTTAATTCCGGATAAGCCTCTCCCATTTCATTAATTACTTCGTCGGCCACAGCAAACAAAAAAGGATCTTTTAGGCCCAGAAGGCGGCCAAAGCGAAAGGCCCGTCGAATCAAGCGACGCAGTACATAGCCGCGCCCTTCATTGGAGGGCAAAATTCCATCGGCCAGCATGAAGGCCATGGCCCGGCTATGATCAGCAATAACCCTGAGGGCTGTATCAGTATCTTCATTTTCCCGGTACTTTACCCCGGCCTTTGCCTCTGTGAACTGAATAAGTCCAGTAAACAGGTCCGTATCAAAATTTGAATAGACTCCCTGACATACAGCGGTTATTCGCTCGAGTCCCATGCCTGTATCAATACTTGGCCTGGGCAGAGGATTTAATTTGCCGCTCTCGTCCCTGTCATACTGCATAAAAACCAGGTTCCAGATCTCGAGATAGCGGTCGCAATCACATTCACCTATTCCACAGTCAGGTCCGCAGGCCATATGTTCACCCTGATCAAAGAGAATCTCTGAACACGGTCCGCATGGACCTGTGTCGCCCATGGACCAGAAGTTATCCTTTTCTCCCAGCCTAAAAATCTTTTCATCAGGAAGCCCGGCGATTTTTTTCCAGAGCAAAATGGCTTCATCATCATCTTTATATACTGTGGCATAAAGCTTTTCTTTGGGCAGCTCCAGTTCCTTGGTTAAAAACTCCCAGGCCAGTCTTATGGCCTCTTCTTTAAAATAATCCCCAAAAGAAAAATTCCCCAGCATCTCGAAAAAAGTGTGGTGCCTGGCTGTACGGCCCACATTTTCCAGGTCATTGTGCTTTCCGCCTACGCGCAGGCACTTTTGGGCTGAAGTCGCGCGAATATAATCCCTCTTTTCCTGACCCAAAAAGACCTTTTTAAACTGGACCATGCCTGCATTGGTAAAAAGAAGGCTAGGATCGTCTTTGGGAATTAAAGGCGAGCTGGGGACTATTGTATGCCCGTTTTCCTCAAAATATTGTAAAAATTTTTCTCTGATCTCACTAGCTTTGAACACCAATTTATCTCCTTTATCTCTTTCTGATTGAGTAACTCAACTTTCCCACTTGTTCAACTTGTTGACATTACAGCATTTTCGAAGAGCATATTTTCTGAAATGTATTACAAGCGAGCTTTAGATGATTCCGAGTTTTCGCTTCGCTGTTAGCATTACGAAAACAAGCCTGAAAAGAAACCCCGAAAGTTGAGCTGAGTAAGTAGTGCGGGTTGAATAAATTAGCTAGTCAGGTTCTCCGTTTCCCCGCATCGAAGTTTCATCTTCTTTTACTCCCAGATGGACAAGCAACTTGTCTTCAATAGATTTAGCCAGTTCTTTGTTTTCCTGTAAAAAAGCGCGTACATTTTCCCGGCCTTGGCCCAGTCTTTCCGATTCAAAAGCATACCAAGCCCCGCTTTTGTCCACGATACCGTGTTCCACGCCCAGGTCTAGTAACTCGCCTTCTCTGGAAATTCCCTGTCCGTATAGGATGTCAAATACGGCTTCCCGGAATGGCGGAGCGACCTTATTTTTGACCACCTTTACACGTACCCTGTTACCGTACACTTCTTCTTTATCCTTAAGTGTCTGGATCTTGCGGATGTCCAAGCGCACAGAAGAGTAAAATTTCAGCGCATTTCCGCCGGTTGTGGTCTCCGGATTGCCGTAACCCATGACACCGATTTTCATCCTGATCTGGTTGATAAAGATCAGGGCGGTTCTGGATTTGTGGATTGTTCCGGTGAGTTTGCGCATGGCGTGAGACATGAGACGAGCCTGGCTGCCTACCTGGGTCTCGCCCATGCTGCCTTCCAGTTCAGCCTGGGGAATCAGTGCTGCCACAGAGTCCACAATCACTACATCTACCCCACCTGAACGGACCAAAAGATCTGCTATTTCCAGAGCCTGTTCACCATAATCGGGCTGGGAAATGAGTAACTCTTCGGTTTTTACGCCCAGCCTTTTGGCATAATTAACATCCAGGGCATGTTCAGCATCAATAAATGCGGCTACCCCGCCTTTTTTCTGGGCTTCGGCAATGATATGCAGCGCCAGAGTAGTCTTTCCTGATGATTCTGGCCCGAAGATCTCTGTCACCCTTCCTCTGGGGATACCGCCAATACCAAGGGCCAGGTCCAGGCCTATGGACCCGGTCGGGATAGAAGGAATTACCTGGTGAGCATCATCAGAAAGACGCATGACAGAGCCCTGACCATACTTGCGTTCAATGGTTGTGATTGCTGTTTGCAGGGCTTCGCGTTTTAGCTCTTCCGGGGATAAGGTTGCTTTTTTGGCCATGATTATCTCCAACTAAAATATTATACGAGTTAACTGAACGAGTGAGTTTATAGGCGAATAGGCAAAAGGGCAATTTTTTATTGAACAATATAACCGCCTTTAACTCTTTACCTTCCCTTTCTTTATAAGGATTATCATTCTTCAGCCTTTAGCCCAGCGCCCTTTTCCCTTTTAATACAGGCATAGGCACTGTGATTATGAATGGATTCAAAACTTTCCACCTCGACTTCATACCAGGTAATTAATTCGTGTTTATCCAGGGCGCTGGCGGCTCTGCGGACCACGTCCTCCACAAAAGTAGGCTGGGCAAAGGCCGATTCTGTAACAAACTTTTCATCTTCCCTTTTAAGTAACGGATAGACCGGAGATGATCCGGCCTGCTGGCCAATCTCAATTAGTTCTTCCAGCCATAACAACCCATTAAAGCCAGCCTTAATCTTCACTTTGGCTCTCTGACTATGTGCACCGGTCTCACTTATGGCCAGTGAGCAGGGGCATACGGTCATCACCGGAACCTCTACGCCTAAAGTCATGTCCAGATGCCCGTCATCCAGTTGTCCTAGTATAAAGGCATCAAAATCCATTAAAAATTCATTTTTACTCACAGGGGCCTGCTGGTTCAGAAAATAGGAAAATTTAAAACAGAGGTGGGCCCGTTTGGCATTGAGGCGTTTTTTGATATCACTCAGGAGATGCTTAAAACTGCCATAGTTTAGCACCCCGGACCATGAGCTCAGGGCCTCTAAAAATCGACTCATGTGTGTTCCCTTGAACTGACTTGGTAAATCCACACTCAAGTCTACATGAGCTGTAGTGTGTTGCTTACCCTTAGAGCGGTCCTGGACGATAAGTGGGATCTTTAAATTTTTTACGCCCACCCGATCAATGGCCAAAGGGACCTCTGACGGTCCGTTCTGAACATCAAACATTATTGATTCTATAAATTTTCTATTCAGTTTAAAGGGTTTAATTTGATTCTCCTTATGTTCTATGCTTTTGCCCTTTGCCCTACTTATACTATATCTTCTCCTGTTGTGGACATGCTGAGGCTGCCATGCTTGACTCCTTTGGTAGAGATAAGTTTTTGCGCTGCCTCTTTAATCCGCTTGCCTGGTCCACGCATAACCAGTACTTCCAGACAATTGTTGTGGTCCAGGTGTACATGCATGGATGTAACAATTACGTCCAAGGCTTCGTGTTGAATCTCGGTCAGCCTTTGGGACAGATCACTTTGATGATGGTCATAGACCAGGGACAAAGTGCCCACAATCTCTTTATCAGGATCTTCCCATTCTTTTTGTACTAAAGCATTGCGAATAAGATCGCGAATGGCCTCGGAACGAGTCTGATAACTCTTTTCCGCGCACAACTCATCAAATTTATTTAAAAGATCCAGATCCAGAGATACGCCAAAACGTATAGTCCTTCCCATAACTCCTCCTTATGCGTTTATTGCGTTTGTCTACACACTTCCCATAAGTTGACCATGGCTTTTTGGTTTTCGAGTTCAACTTTTTTAGAGGCGACCCTTCGTACTTGCCACCCCAAAGATTTAAGTCTTGTCCACACGTCTTTAGATACTGTGCGCTCAGGATCACCTAACCAGATTTTTCCACCCGGAGCCAGAAAGCGGTCAAATAATGTGCTTATAGGCTCAAAAAAACGTCGTTCGTAAAAAACATCGCTGCCCAGGATATAATCAAAACTCTTTTCCTTAAACCCGGGAGTACGCCAGTCCATCTGCACCCACAAAGGAGAACAGACATCGTTTAGGAGACTGTTTTGGCGACCAAAATAAAGAGCTTGCCAAGCATAATCCAGAGCAATAACTTTGGCCTGAAGCTTACTGGCAATAAGGCTTGTAAGGCCTAGCCCACACCCTAGGTCCAGGCACAATTTCCCTCTAATATTCTGTTTATTTTTAATCAGCCACTCACCTAAAAGTTTGCTTGCCGGCCATACTTCCACCCAATATGGGATGCGCTCATCCTGATCCAGCTCATCCATCTCAGTCCACAGAGTTTCCAGATCTGCGGGACGCTTAAGGAGCCATTTTTGTCTTGCCACATTTAGCTTTATTAGCTCAGAGTTCATAGCTGATAGCCCACGGCTTGTCACTCTTTCTACTTTTAACTTTCCGGCCTTACTCCTGCCATGAGCAGACCAATATTTTCAACCTTAAATCTATCCGTAACAGGGAAAATGTCCAGGATCTGACCGTTAAAGATAACGGCAATCCGGTCGGACAGGGTCAAAGCTTCGTTTATATCGCCGGTAACCAGCAAGACGCCAGCCTCCTTTTTGGCCTCAAGGAGCAAACGCCAGACATCTTCTGTAGCCGCAATGTCTAAACCTTGTGTAGGTTGCTCGGCCACGATTAACAATGGATGGCGGTAAAATTCCCGGGCCAGAACCATCTTTTGTAGATTTCCGCCTGACAATTGTCTGGCCCGAATTTTGGTGCTCGGAGCTAACACATTGAATCTGCGAATTAAATCAGCTGCTTTTTGCCTGGCTTTGTTTTTTAAGAGCCATGGCCCCGAGCTAAAGTCCTTTCGGGTGGTCAATAGAAAATTGTCTGTCAAGTCAAGCCCCGGACAAGTAGCAAGCCCCAACCTGTCTTCCGGAATATAACTTAAAGACCTGTTCCAGGGAAAAAATTTATAAAATTTTGGCCAGTCTTGACCAAGAATCTCAATTTTGCCTTGTTCAAAACTGGATAGGCCGCAAATTATCTCTACCAGCGGCTTTTGTCCGTTGCCAGCCACACCGACCAACCCCAGGATTTCACCCCGGTACACATCCAGATGTACGTCCTTCAACTGTCCACTGTTTAAATCATGGATATGCAAGACTCTCTCTCCCCGAGGCACCACTTTTTTCTCAACTTCCAGAAGCACTTCCCGACCGACCATTTCCAGGGCCAAATCTGCTTTGGATTTTATGTCTTTCACACCCATTTGGGCGGTTATGCGTCCTTTGCGCAAAATAGCGACTTCATCAACCAAATCCATAACCTCTTCCAGTTTATGGCTGATAAAGACAATGGCCTTGCCCTGACCGGCCATCTCTTTCAGGGCTGCAAAAAGTTGTGCTGTTTCCTGAGATGTGAGTACGGTTGTCGGCTCATCAAAAATTAGCACCTGGCTGTTACGAAACAAAAGCTTCAAGATTTCTACACGCTGTTTTTCTCCCATGGACAGGGAGGATACTCTGGCCTGGGGATCGATTTCCAAACCGTATTTTTTTGCCAGGTCGTTTACTTTTTGGGCCATCTCCTTTGGCCTTAGCCATGTTCCCCCTTCTTGCCCCAAAAATATATTCTCGGACACGGTCATAGCATCTATAAGCATGAAATGCTGGTAGACCATGCCAATACCGGCATTTATAGCATCTTTGGCCGAGTGAAAAATTCTGGGTTTGCCCTGAATCAAAATTTGCCCTTTATCTGGCATCAGCCGACCGGCCAGGATACTCATCAAGGTACTTTTCCCGGCTCCGTTTTCTCCAAGCAGCCCCTTGATTTTTCCGGCATAGATATCCAGGCTGATATCCTCGTTGGCCACTACCTGGCCAAAGGACTTGGTGATCCCTTTTAAGCTGACAATGGGTTGTTTGTTCAATTTTGCGTCTACCAACCTAACTTGCTTTTACGATCCCAATTGACGGCTTCATGTTAGTTTCTCAAACTTCAGAGCCTATAACATACTGTAATGTTTGAGATATTTAAGAAAATAAGCTCGTAAATGGAAGTCGTAAATTCAGTTACCTTTTTATTATAGGTTGAACAAATTGGGACTCTGCGTCCCAGGGAAAAAGGATCCAGGTGTCCTGACTAACTTCCGTGATATAGGTATCCACCACGGGCCTTCCAGCAGGCTTGGCATAGACCGTAGCAAAGTGGGCCTTGGGTAACATGTCTCTGACTACCTGAGCTGTTTTACCTGTGTCTACCAGGTCATCAATAATCAGCCATCCTTCTCCGTCGCCGTGTACTTTTTTTAAAATCTGGGGTTGTCCCTGATATTGCCAGTCGTAGCTGGAGACGCACACGGTATCTATCAATCTTATCTCCAATTCTCTGGCAATAACAGCTGCCGGCACAAGTCCGCCCCTGGCAATGGCCACAATTCCCTGAAAGGGAGTATATTCGAGTAATCTCCAGGCCAAGGCCTTGGCATCGCGGTGCAGTTGTTCCCAGGAAATAGGATAAGTCTTATTGTATCTCTTGCTCATGTCTGGTTAAAATTTTTAGCTAAAATTGAGAGTGACCGAAAATAAAGGTACCTAACCATTCAATTTTCTTTACTTTCCCAAACTTTACTCCACTGGCTCTATATTTGTTCCCAGGCTGGCTGGCGCCTCGGATAGGTGGCCTTTCCTGTATGACAAGATCAAAACAATAATGGTCATGGCATAGGGTAACATAAGTAAAATTGACGAAGGCAAATTAGTGCCCAGGGCCTGAACGCGTAGTTGAAAGGCCATGATTCCGCCAAAGAGGTAGGCTCCTAGTATAGCTCGCAAGGGGTGCCAGAAAGCAAATATAACCAGGGCCACAGCAATCCAGCCACGGCCGGAAGTCAAACCATTGGTCCATAAATGGGTATAGGCCAGAGACAGATAGGCTCCGCCTAGGCCTACTAAAAATCCACCCAGCAAAACCCCGATCCAACGATACAAAATAACTTTTACCCCGGCTGCCAGGGCTGCATCTGGATATTCACCTACAGACCTTAGTCTTAAGCCCCACCTGGTTTTGTTTAAAAATATAAGTATGACCACAGGCAGAATATATGAGATATAAACCAGGATATCATGATTAAAGAAAACCGGCCCAATAACAGGCAGATGAGATAAGACCGGGATAACTAGTTTAGAAAATCCCGGGGCACTCTGGCCGATAAAAGGTGTGCCTAAAAAATAGGCCAGACCTGTGCCTAAGATAGTCAGAGCCAGCCCGGAAACAACCTGGTTGCCTTGAAAAATCAGACAAATGCATCCATGAATGCCTGCAAAAAAAGCTCCACATAGTCCTCCCAGAATAAACCCAAGAACCGGACTGCCAAAGCTTTGGCTGACTAAAAAACCTGCCAGGGCCCCAATGAGCATTATCCCTTCTACGCCGAGGTTTAATATGCCTGCCTTTTCAGTAATTATTTCACCCAGCGTGGCATAAAGGATAGGAGTTCCGGATTGGATGGTAGCTGCCAGAAGAGCCAGAATTAAATCCAGGTTCATGACTTTTCCCTGATAACCAGTTTATATTCGCGAAAAAAGCCGCCAGCTAATACCGAGAGTAAAATTAGGCCCTCTAAAATTGCTCCAAATGCAGCGGGTATTCCCATTTCCAACTGCAAATTTTCCACTCCCACTCGAAGCCCTGCCAGCAGAAAAGAAGCTATACCTATGTATAAAGGGTTCAGCCTGGCCAGCCACGCAACGACAATAGCCGTGTAACCATATCCAGCCATTACACTTGTTTGCAAGCGGTTTAAGTTAGCTGATACCTCTAGAAAACCTGCCGATCCAGCCAGGGCGCCGCTGACTACCATGACCATAATTATTAAAAAGGCATAGGGCATGCGTGCGTATCTGGCTGCCCTTAAATTTTCTCCACAGACTTTAAGTTCATAGCCTAGGCGGGTATAGCGAAAAAATATAGCCATAACCGCGCCTATAAGCACACAGAAAATAATTCCCCAATTAAGTCTTGTTCCTGGAATAGTCCCTACTATAGCTTGGGGACTAAATTCAGGTGTAATAGGGAAGCCAAAACTAGCGGGATCTTTCCATGGTCCATAAACCAAGTACTCTAAAAACAATATGCCAATATAGTTAAGCATTAAGGTGACAATTATCTCATTTACATTTATCTTCAATTTGAGCAGTGCCGGAATAAGCCCCCATATCCCGCCGCAAACAGAAGCTGCCAGAAACATCAAAGGCAAAAGTACAAACCAGGGTAGCTGAGGGAAATTAAGGGCCATCCAGGTAGCTCCAATCGCTCCCAGGGCATATTGACCTTCGGCTCCGATATTCCACATCTGTAAACGAAAGCTCAGTGCTACTCCTAAAGAACATAAAAAAATGGGTACGGCCTTGATCAGACTATCTTCTATGGCATACCCAGCTCCAAAAGCTCCCTGAAAGAGAAGGGCGATCCCTTTCAAGGGAGGCTTACCCTGCAATGAGAGCAAAATTGCGCCAATCCCTAGAGAAAGTCCCAAGGCTATAAAAAAAATAAAAATATACCCCCATTTCAGGGGCTGATGCTGCCTTACTATTCTGATTTTTTTCACAGCGAAATTGTAATATCCGGGTTTTAAATGATATTTGGCTCCAATGAGAAAGACAACTCAAAAATGAAAGAGATGCAATTTAAGCAGATATGCTTTGAGATTGCAATGTCTAAATGGTGTGAAAAAATTAGAAAACCTGACTACTGATTGCGGTAGTCAGGTTTTCTATACTTTTAAGAATGAGGTCGTAAATATCAAATTTAAGCGATTTATAAAGTCCTTACTCGGTAGTGCCAATTACTCCCTGGACAAACCAATCCATGCTCAAAAGCTGGACATCGGTTGCCACCTGGCCTTCTGCAATGCGCACCTTGCCTTGTTGATCCTTAATGGGACCAACAAAAACCTTGGCCTGGCCTCTGGTCAATGCCTCTTTCTTGGTCAAAACTTTTTGCTGGATGTCCTTGGGGACCATGGGACCAAAAGGAGCCAGGTCAACCACTTTGTGTTCAAGACCGTACCAGATATCTCTGCTTTTCCAGGTTCCTTCGCGAACCTCTTTGACTATCTCTATATATATGGGCGCCCAATTCCATACCGGGGCAGTTAAATGAGCTTTGGGCGCAAACTTGGACATGTCAGAATTATAACCCACGGAATAAACCCCTCTTTCCTGGGCTGCTTCCTGGGCTGCTGGCGAATCCTGGTGCTGAGTTATGACATCTGCTCCTACATCTAAAAGGCTCTTGGCAGCCTCCTTTTCTGTAGCCGGATCGTACCAGGTCTTGGTCCAGACCACGCGTACCTTAACCTTGGGATTGACAGCCTGGGCACCAAGGGTGAAGGCATTGATACCCCGAATTACCTCCGGAATGGGGAAGGCTGCCACATAACCTAAAACATTGGACCTGGTCATGGCTCCAGCAACCATTCCGCTTAAGTATCTGGCTTGATACATACGTCCAAAGTAGGTCCCCATATTCTTGGCCCGTTTAAATCCGGAGCAGTGCATAAACACTATGTTTGGAAATTTTTTGGCAATTTTTAGCATGGAATCCATATATCCGAAACTTGTGCCAAAAATAATATCATAACCCTTGCGGGCCATGTTTAAAATAACCCGTTCAGCATCACTGCCTTCCGGAACAGACTCTACATAAGAAGTTTTCACTCCGGGCATGGCTTCCAGGGCCTTTCTTCCCAGGTCATGCGCATAAGACCAACCAGCATCCCCAATAGGGGAAACATAAATAAAGCCCACTTTTAATTCCTTTTTACCCCCATAGGCAACGCCCATGAGTAATCCTAAACAAATGAGACAAAGGACCAGAACCTTACGCATAAAAACCTCCTTATCATGAACAGTGATAGCTTTTTAGTTTGTAATTAGGGAAACGTAAAGAAATTTAATTGTTTTTGACTGGAAGCGTAATAAAAATTGAAAATCATCACGCTCCATGGTCTTATATTCCATAATAATTTAAGGGAGATAGCTTGTTAAATATACGAGTGGGCAGTAGAAAAATTGGTATTGACTTTTGTGCTCAACTTGTAAAGATAGTGAAAAACCATATGAATAGTGGGCAGGGAGAAATGTCTATGCAAAAGTAGAGAGTTAGTTGAAATAATTGAATAAAATTTTAGTCACATTTCAAGTTGAATTTTTATCGGATTGACTAGTTGACTAGGGGACACACTTGACCCCGTTGCCGGAAAATCAGACAAGGCTAGTGATGCGAGAAGAAGGGAAGATATAAATGCAAATTGAGAGAGAACTTATCTTTAGGGACAGTAATAAGATGCTAGTCTATCGCTTTGGATTTTCGCAATTTCTTAATTTTTCAAACTCCTTTCTTTTATTCATTTCAACTTTTCTCTTCAATCGTGTCACATGTCTTGCTTATAATCATTGTCGTTAATGATGGGGTCAGCTAGACGACTGTCAGGAGGGCTATAATGAGTTTTAAAAGGTTCTGTATGTTTTTGTTCGTTTTAAATTTGTTTTGCGTGGGCCGAGTTCAATCTCAAGAAATTTCAGAATATGTGGGTTCAAAAGCCTGCGCAGAATGTCATGAAGAGGAATATAATAACTTTAACCCAAGTTTCCAGTGTTGTTGAGTAAATAATCTAATATTTCAATGTGTTA
>NZ_CEYAEZ010000045.1:0-21307 GCF_982781345.1 Desulfovulcanus sp. | reverse complement strand
CTCCTACTTTAGCTGCGGTAGTTTTAGGGGCGTGTATGGTTGAGCGTCATTTTACTCTGGACAAAAAAATGCCTGGCACGGATCATCAAGTGTCTTTGGAACCTGCTGAATTTAAACAGTTGGTTACTATGATTAGAGAAGTGGAAAAGGCTATGTTGATAAGAGAAAAGCGCGTATTTTCCGGTGAAAAAAAAGCTGCCTTAAAACTGAGGAAAAGTATTGTCGCTGCTCAGGATATCATGCCTGGTACAATAATTGAAGAGAAACATTTAACGGTTAAGAGTCCCGGGATCGGTATTTCGCCTTTGGAGTGGGATCAAGTTATAGGCAAAAAGGCTATTTCTTTGATTAAAGAAGATACATTGATTGCGTGGGACATGTTAGATTAATTTAATATGTTAGCTTAAAAAGCTTATATTGATACAAAATGAAAGTCAAAACCATAGTATTTCTTCATATACCTAAGACGGGAGGATCTACTGTATCTAATATTATAAAACGTAATTTCGAAGAAGATGAGTGTTACATTTGTGGTAGTAGAGGAGAGTCTCAATATCAGAGTAATTTGAATTTTATTTCATTAGACGAAAATCAAAAAAGGAAATATAAGTTCATAGCCGGACATGTTGAGCTGATTTTATTGCAAAGCTTGCCGCAAGAACATTTCTCTTTTACTTTTCTCAGGAATCCTGTGGATAGAATGATATCCATGTATTACTATATATTGGCTAACGAAAAGCATCATCTTCACGAAATAGTTAGCAAAAATAGATTGTCTATTAAAGAATTCATGGCAGCTAAATTATGGCATGAGCTTGATAATGGAATGGTGCGAAGGCTTTCAGGTGTAAGAGATCTGATTCCTTATGGGCAATGTGATTCTCAATTGTTGGAAAGTGCTAAGTTTAATTTGTTAAACAACATTAGTTTTTTTGGTTTCTTGGAGAGATTTGATGAATCTATTTTTATGTTATCTAAGATAGTAGGTTTGAAGGATATTTTATATACCAAAAAAAACGTAACCAAGAAGAAACCAAAGCGAAAAGATATAGATAAAGATAGTATTGATGCTATTGTTGAGTATAACAAGTTGGATATAGAGTTGTATAATTTTGCTAGAAATCATTATAGAAAATATTCGCAGATAGCAAAAGATAAGTTTAAACAAGAGTATAAGATATTTTTAAAAGTCAAAAATAAATTTCAAAATATATATTCCAAGATTTCCAGGTAGAAGGTTCGATCTTTCAAGGTTTGTCGATTGTCAAAAACAATATTTTTTTAAGTTGTTTGGGTCTGATATGGTTGAATTATGAAAATTGTAATGATCGCTATAAATGATCCGGCAGGCACTGCTATTAGTTTTACTAAAGCCATAAATAGATACACTAAACATAGTTGCCGGCTGATCACCACTGCAACCCGCTATAATTTTGATTTTGAAAAAGACTTGCATGTCCCTGATTTTGAGGGGCCGGAATTTGACGAAGTGGTTCAGATTCTCCGCGAAGCCGACATCATCCACTTCCACACACTTGCTGATGAGTTACTGCCTCTGGGACCTCTCTCCATTAAAGACTATCTTTCCGGTAAAAAGATTTTACATCATCATCACGGCCATCCTGATTTTCGGGCCAATCCCGAAAAATATCGGGACAAATATCGTCGTCTGAATCGGAAAGTCCTGGTCAGTACACCGGACTTACTGCGTCTTATACCCGAGGCGACCTGGCAACCCAACCTGGTGCCCGTCAAAGATTCTCTCTATACGCCCCAGCCGCTATCTGACGATGGCCAAATCCGTATCGGCCATAGTCCGACTAGAAAGGAACTGAAGAATACCGATGACCTAGTGGAAGCGGTGGAAGGCTTGCAGCGTAAGGCAGACTTACCATCAATCGAGCTCGATATTATCGAAAACTGTAAACATGTAGACTGCCTTAAGAGAAAAAATCGCTGTCATATCATTTTTGACCATATGCAGGGATATTACGGTGTTTCTTCGCTTGAGTCGCTGAGTCAAGGCAAGCCGGTGATTGCCGGACTCGACGAGTGGAACAAACAATGCATTTTGGAGTTCACCAATGGAGCCGAACTTCCCTGGGTTATCGCGCGTAACAGAGGGGAACTTGAGGAAGTTCTCCTATCCTTAATTATTGACCCGGCCTTGCGAAAAGCGATCGGGGCATATTCTCGAAAATTCATGGAAACTTCATGGTCTGAACAACGGGTTGTTAGTCGATTGGTGGATATTTATAACGCCTTATAGAGGCTTAATAAGTGATAAAACACAACGACTTTCCAGATATATTAATAGTTCCTAACAGTAGGTCGAATCGTGATTTTCCGAGCGTTGCTGCAGGAATCCTTGCTGCTCATTGGAATATTCCAGTTATCGATTTCAATACGAAGCCAGGTGGCGAAGTCCAGCGATTGTCTGGAAATTACTCCCGGTATGGTTTTGTTACCCCCTCACGAGCCTATTCGGAAATGAACAGACTTTCGGCCCTGATTCGACAAGATAACGTTTTTATCGGAACGGCTAATGGTCCCATAGATATTCAATGTTGTTATCCTCTGCTGAAATTGGAGAACAGATTTGAGTATAAGGCAGATTTTGGGGATGAACTTCCCTGGCCTGATTATTCTAAGTTCGACACCTTTAATCATATTCTTGTTAACTGGCAGGAGGGCAAATGGTTTTATCCTATTATGACCAGTCTTGGATGTCCCTTTGGATGTCGATATTGTGCCAGTAAGAAACGCAGACAACGGTTTCGTTCAATCCAGCATTGTATTGACGAACTTACCGCTGCAAAACAGCGATGGGGAATTAAACGATTCGTGGTAGTTGATGATTGCTTCAACGCCGATATAAAAAGGGCCAAAAGTTTTGCCGAACAGGTTGCTTCGCTTGGTCTTGAGTGGATGGCTGGAAACGGACTGCGTGCCGATCGTTTTGATGATGAACTAGGTGAACTTATGAAACAATCAGGTTGTCGTTGGGTGTCCTTTGGAGTCGAATCTACCGATGATGATGTTCTTTCTTTGATTAACAAGGGAGAGAGCTTTGCACAGATTGATCAGGCAGTAACGGTGGCCAAGCAATATTTTACTCACGTTAATGTCTTTTTGATTCTCGGTCTTCCAGGATCTAGCTACGAGTCAGATAAACGCAGCATTGAATGGGCCAAGTCACGAAATCTCGCAATGCATGTATCGTTTTATGTCCCCTTTGATCAGGGCATGCAAGTAGACTGTCTGTTTGACAATCCAGACGGTCGCGAGCTTCCAATGGCGTATAGTAAAGAACAGCAACTCAAACTTTACTATTGGGCAAAAGGATTGACTTGTTGAAAATACTACATGTTTCAGACAATTTCCCAGGGCTGCACGATAGCTGCGGCGGGGCGGAAATTATTGCCGGTCGGATTGTGGAGCTTTTTGCGACATGTGGATGGCGACAAGCGCTTTTAGTGGCCCAAAGGCCGTCAGTTGGTATTGATAATAATCGGGACAGACTTGAAGTTTTTGTTACAGACACCCTTGAAGGGCTTATGCCCCAGGAATCATGGTTGACGGCACTCAAGGGGCAGTTACTACCGTATGATCCGTTGGTTTTCCGCACTTTTGCAGACGTTCTTAATTCGTATCGACCCGATGTTGTCTTATTGCACAACGTAAGAAAACTCTCCCTCTCGGTAGCTGAAATTTGTAAACTTTCAGGTACACCGGTTTTTGCAATGGTTTATGACTATATCCATTTTTGTCCAGCTGGCATGTTTGTGGACCATAACAACCAGTTGTGCAGGGAGCCGGGGACTAAGTGCCTGACCTGTCATCAGGCGCAGGCCACTAAGCTTAGACCATGGTCGCAAAAATTGTTGCCCCATAAGGAAATTTTTTTCCAACCGCTCATTGACAGTATCAATTCCTTTATCGCTCTCTCCCAGGCATCAAAAGACCTGCTTGTCTCCATAGGAATATCCAAGGATAAAATCAATGTCATAGAACAGCCACTATTGCAAAGGCCAACTGGACAAGAAAGAACCGCTGACCCGAATCACATACTTTTTGTCGGTTGGGGACAGCACCGCAAAGGGCTGCTCGTGGTTGCCCAGGCCTTGAAATATGTTACCAAGCCCTTTTCTTTTGAAGCCATTGGCGAACTGGTTGACAAGGACTATGTCAACAAGGTCCGAATAGCATTGGAGTCGGCTGGTCTTGATCCAGATATCTGCCTGAGAGGACGGGTTAGTGATGAAGATTTGGTTGAGGCAAGAAACAGAGCTGGTGTCGTGGTAATTGCCGAACAATGGGAAAATATGTCGCCTGCTGTTCTTCATGAGAGTATGCTAGCAGGAAAAGTGGTAGTGGCTGGGGCGATAGGCGGAATTCCAGAGTTTATCGAGGACGGCAAGTCTGGCCTGCTGGCCAGATATGATGATCCTGTCGATTTTGCCGCCAAACTCGACGCGGTTTTGGGAGATGAGCAAAAACAACGGCGAATCGGTCTTAATGCGATAAAAGCCGCTCAAGAACATACGAATCCCGCTCGCATACTGTCGAAATATCGCTCGCTTTTTCATGCCTGTGCAGGGGCTCGGCCTGACAGGAAACTCAAGACGTGGCTTAAGGGCGGCAGTTGTATTATTATTTGTGGTGGCAAGGGAACTCGTCTGGGCTCAATCAAAAAGAATCTACCAAAGTCACTGGTTCCCATTGACGGGAAGCCCATTATTGAACACATCTTGGAATTTTGGGCTCCATATGTCAAAAAGTTTATCCTTGTTCTCGGGAAGGAAACCTTTGCAATCGCTAAGCACTGCGAGTCCCTGTCCTATGCAGTAACCCCCATCATCGAAAGAAGTGAAGGTGCGGGTGTGGCTGCCGCTCTACTGGAGGCGCAACAACACGTCTCAGGTCGTTTTGTCGTGGTTCTTGGAGATTGTTTATACCGAGGCCCCATTCGGTTCCAGGAAAATATGGACCGGGGAGTGGGAGTTTATCCCCAGGCAACTCCACGGCAAATTAAAGAGAATTTTAGCGTCAGCCTAAAGAGTGATGCTCAAGTCGGAACTTTGATTGAGAAACCCGCGGACACAAAAAATACATTATGTGGTATGGGCGTTTATTTTTTAGATGGGGCACTTTGGCGGGCAATCCGTGAAACTCCGCCCGATAAAAACAATAAGATCCAGATTACCTCCGTTCTCCAGACTCTTGCCGATACAGTAGGACTTTTTCCAGTCTTTTTTGAAGGAGGATATGTAAACGTTAACTATCCGGAAGATCTGGTTAAAGCGGAAGAACTGCTCAAAAAGAGAGGAGAGATATGATCTATACTGACTTAAAAAGGGAAGAGTCTTATAAATTGTTAAGACGGACCCTGGAAACCGGAAACTTACAAGAAACCACCCCCTACAACCCGCTTATGCTCGCCTTTGAAATCACAACATGCTGCAATTTGAAATGTATACGTTGTGAACGCCGCTCCATAACACCTGTTCATTTGAATCATCACATGAGCGAGGAGACATTTGAAAAACTTTCTGTATTGTTTCCTTATGTGCGAGGTATCTCGGTGGTCGGGGGATTAGGCGAGCCATTGCTTGCTCCCAACTTCTGGAAATACATCAAGAGGATGAAGTTGGAGGGATGTCAGGTTCAGTATTTTACCAACGGTTCAAGGTGGACCGATGATGTAATCAGAAAAACTTTTTCTATGGATGTAGATGTAGTGGCCTTTTCCATAGATAGTATTGTCCCGGAAACCTATGAGCATCTCAAGACTGGTGGGTTATACCAGCACAGCATTGACCGGATTAAATCATTTGTAAAATTGCGCAAAGAACATGGAGCCAGAACCAAACTCATGCTCAATTGTGCAGTCCAGAAGGATACCATAGATGGGATGATTCCACTCTTGCAGTTTGCCGTTGAACATGAGGTGGACAAGGTTTGGTTTACAGGCGTAATCACGCATATCGAAGAAGAGGTATCCAATTCTCATCTTCAACTTCCACTTTCCGAGTTACATGACAGGCTGGCCAAGGTTGCCGCCGAAGCTGAACGTCTTGGAATAGAAATCAGATTGCCTGCCACGACTCTTCGACCAAAACAGATATGTACCGATCTTTGGACCAATTTATATATTTTTTATAATGGTGATATATGTGCCTGTCCTCATTTTAGAGAACAAAAAACATATTATTATCATGTTCGACACGGAAAAGTCATCAACGAAGCCCGAGAATTACCGGATACCATTCTCGGCAATGCTCATGAGGTGGATCCCCTTACTCTCTGGGACGGGCCAAAACACAGAGAGATGAGGCGGAATATGCTGAAAGGAAGACCTGATTTTCCTTGCCGGGAATGCCATTTTTCATATGATCTTCATTGATTAAGGAGAGTTGGATGTTATCTTATTTGTCGCTTGTGTCGCGAAAGTTCTCACAGATTATTTTTAGAGACAGGGTTTATTGGCAGTATTTGCTAAAAAAAAGGAAATATCGCGCCCTGTACAATTATCTCTGGTCCAGGTTTTGGGTGAGAGATATTGCGGGGGGAGTATTTGATCCATTTTTTAGAATGTTTCCTTCCTTGGCCCCATATCCGCGCGAAATAGAAATTGAGATTACTACTCATTGTCATCTGAAATGTATTTTTTGTGAGCATACTTTCTGGAAAGACCAGCCGCAAAAGCATCTTACTTTTGATGAATTTAAAAAGATTATAGAACAGTTCCCGGGATTGAGATTCATTAACTTGACTGGAGAAGGCACATGTTTTCTTAATCCAGATTTTTTTAAGATGATAGAGTATCTAAAAAAGAAAGATATTTTTGTAATGTTTGTTGAAAGCTTTGATTTGTTTGATGAAGATAGAATAAAAAAGGTTGTAGATCTTGGTGTTGAAAGAATAGAAGTTTCATTAGATGCGGCATCCAAGGAAACATACGAAAAGATAAAGGTAGGTGCAAGCTGGGAACGGACAATTAACCATTTAAGATTGTTAAGAGAAGAGAAAAAGAGACGGGGGACACCATTTCCTTTTGTCTTTTTTCGATATGTAGTTAACAAACTCAATCAATACGAACTGCCTGATTTTATTGATCTGCTTGCTGATTTAGATATGAACCTCGGCCAGTGGACTGTAGTTGAATTTTGTGGCCTTTTGTATTTTAAAGGGAATAAGCATCTGTTTGTGAAAGAGTTAGAGCAAAATGTTATAGATGAAACTAATAAACGAGCTAAGAAAAATAATATTCAAGTTGCTTGGTCTCATATTTTTAAACTATCTCCTATGACCCAATGCTCAAAATGGATGCAACCATATATTATGATAGGAGGGGACGTTGTTATTGATTGTGCTGTACTGATGTCAGATAATAGAAGCTATTTGCGAGCCAACAAGATATGTAATCTTTTGGAAGAAACATTTCAGCATGTTTGGAATTCTACATATTATAAACAAGTCAGGGAAAGTGTTCCCAAAAAGGACGGTCCTATATCCAAGCACTGTCTTTTTTGTCGTGGATATCGTACAAGAGAGAGGTATGAAAGATTCGGTTTATTTGATGCTGACAAGTTAGTAAAAGTTGAACGTATGGGACATGATTTTAATTTAGAATAATAGAAAATATTACAGATGAATTGATTTCAGAAATTGAACCTACTAAATACTTCTAAATTTCATTTTTTATACTTTACTATAACTATTTTATGAAACTATGCATTGATAGATAATATTTTTTTGTATCTTTTGATGTAGCTTTTTACAATATAGTTTTTTTGAATAATTAATAAAATGGATTCTGGAGGAAATTGTGAATATAGGTGTGACATGGGCTAGAGGAAGGGGGTCAACGCTACTTGGGAAAAATAAATATCCTATTTTAGGTAAACCACTAATTTATTATCCTTTAATGTCTTTAAAAAAGAGCGGCGTTATAGATTATTTTTATGTTTTCACTGAAGATGATGAGATTGCTGAGATTACTACTTCTATTGGATGGAGGGTAATTCCAAGGCCACAGTATTTGGTAAGCTATACTGATAAGGGTTTCGATTATCAAAAAGCCTGGCGTTTGATTACTGAATATATAGCAAATGAACTTGATTTGCCTATCAAGGAAAGCGGTGGTGATTGGGTAACTTCTTTTCGACTATTATCAGAGTATGCTTTGCATTTAAATTGTAATAATTGTATGTTAAGAAGTATTACTTTTAAGAATATGTTAAACGATGCAAAAAAGAATCAATGGTCTCATGTTTCACCAGCTGTTAGAGTAGATGGACCTTTTATGATTGCACGTTCGGATAAGTCTTTATTTCCACTATGGCATTGTGAAGGACTGAATCGTCAATATTATCCTCCGTTATATAAAGTTTTAGTAAATACGAGTGTTGTGAATCCAAGATTCAGAGTAACAGGTCGTCCTAAGTTTTACTTGTATGAAATTGATGATGTTGAAGCTATAGATGTACATGATAAGAAAGACATAGAACTAATTGAATATTTTCTGGAAAAAAATCCTGATTATTTTGGATTTTAAAATTTTTATCCTGAATCCCTGTTTCCTGGTCACAACAATACAGAAAGGTAATGATGAGAATTTTTTATGATTATCAAATTTTTACTTATCAAAAAGTAGGTGGTATTTCTAGATATTTTTGCGAATTAATAAGAAATGTTAATTGTAACAAGGCGATTGATACTGTCGTACCGCCTATATTCTCGAATAATATTTTTTTTAATGGATTAAACAATAAAAATTGTTATGTAAAAATAATAAATAATTTTTTTTACTCTAAAAATATGGTTGAATTAACATGCTCGATAAATAGATTAATAAATATATTTTTTTTAAAAAAAAAGAATTTTGATATTTTTCATCCTACTTATTATGATGATTACTTTTTAGATTATCTTGAAGATAAACCATTTGTTTTTACTATTCATGATATGATATATGAGTTGTTTCCGCAATATTTTCGTGATGCTGGGAAGGTTATTAAATATAAAAAAAAGTTGGCTCAAAAGGCGAACAAAATTATTGCCGTATCCAATAATACGAAGAAAGATATTTTGAGGTTCTTGAATGTGCCAGAAGACAAAATAAAGGTTATACATTTAGGAACAAGGCAACATATAAATAATATTCATAGAAACAGCGCTTTTTTGCCAAGTTCTTTTATTTTATTTGTTGGTCAGAGAGAATTCTATAAAAATTTTATTTTTTTTGTAGAATCCATTGCAAACATTTTATTGAAAGAAAAAGATTTATTTCTTGTATGTATTGGTGGCGGTAGGTTTAAAGTTGAAGAAAAAAAAATATTTAAAAATTTGGGGATCAGTCATAAAATTATTCAGTTTGATGCTGATGAAAACTTATTAACATCAGCTTATATAAATGCTCAACTTTTTGTATTTCCATCTTTGTATGAAGGATTTGGACTACCTATTTTAGAAGCCTTTATACATAAATGTCCTGTTGCCTTAAGCAATAACAGTTCTTTGATAGAAATTGCTGCTGATGCAGCTTTTTATTTTGATCCATTAAATAGAGACTCTATTAATGATGCTGTCCTCGAGCTTTTATATAATAGGAACTTAAGGAATTCATTAATAAAAAAGGGACTAGAAAGAGTAAGGCTTTTCACTTGGGAGAGAACTGCAAAATTAACTGTACAAGTATATGAAGAAGCATTAAATAATGTCTAGAATTATGATATAAAAATCTTTGTAATTACAAATATTTCTGATTCGTCTGTAAAAATTAAATGTTTTACTTACGTAACGTATCTTCTTTTTAAAAAAAACTACGAAATGATTGTATCATTTGTAAAAATATTAAATTTGATGGTATGCAAACTGTTTCCATCGTTATCCCAACTTATAATCAAGCTAAATATTTACCAACTTGTGTTGATCATTGCCTCTTTCAGACTTATCCTAATCTGGAAATTATAATTGTTGACGGCGGATCCACCGACGGGACCAAAAAGTATTTGGCAAAACTCAAACATGAGATTGCCAACCGAACCTGTGAGCCAGTCGTTGAAATGGATTCCAATGGGCAAATCAAGCGAGAAGTGGTTCGGGTTTACCCGCAACAGGGTAGGGAAGTAAAAATTATCACCTTTGATGAGGATATCGGACCTACCCGTACCTACAACGAAGGATTGATTCGGGTAACGGGTGAATTCTGTACCTATATTGTAGGTGACGATATTCCTCATCCGCATATGATAGAGGAGTTGGTTGACTGCTTAAACAAAACAGGAGCAGACTTTGTTTATTCCGATATGCTTCTGGTGGATGACAGCGGCAAGATAATCAGGCAGATGCGTATGCCTGATTATTCCTTCGAAAAGTGTTTTTGTCGTTGGTACCATCTTGGAGTGAGTCATCTGTATCGTACCAAATGGCATGATATTGTTGGCTTAATGGATGAGAACTATCAATCAGCAAATGATTACGATCATTACCTGAGGTTTGCCATGGCCGGAGCCAGATTTTACCATCTCCCCAAAATTCTCTATTCTGTACGTTATCACGGCAAACAACGACAAACTGGACAGCATACGCCTGAACGTTACCGCAATCTTCTGGAGGAATCAAAAAAATGTGCTTACCGAGCTCGTGCATGGATCGCTCAAAAAGACATTTGATTACTATAGAAAAGTTGCTAGGCTGTTTAGTTGTTTATAAATAAAAAGAGAAATTATCATAATCGTATGATATAAACTGATGATATTATATAGTTGGCCTCTCAGATCAATAATAGTTTTGATACTTGCAAGTGTTGCTTTGTAGGATGAGCAAGTAGTATAAACGACTTGGTAGAACTACAAAATATCATCATTAAAAGATCGTTCATAAATAGTTAAAATGAATTTTATACTATAGAGTAAGGCTATGAAAATCCTTTTTATTAATATGCCTATTAGGATAACAGCCAAACCTAATGTAGTGCCAACCGGGGTTGGTATTCTTTCTTCATTGGTAAAAGAGCTGGGACATGAATGCAAAGTTTTGGATCTCAATGTTTATCGACCAATACTAACATTGGAAGAAGTCAAGGAAAAACTTGTCAATTTTAATGAAGATTTTGATCTTGTTGCACTGAGTGGTATGATAACCACTTTGCGTTGGCAGAAGCGGATTGCTAGCCTGGTGCGTGATTTGCTTCCAGATACTTGTCTGATTAGCGGAGGGGGCCTTGCCAGTGATTTTGGCTCTACTTTATTTCAATGGATACCAGAACTTGATGCTATTGTTATAGGAGAAGGAGAATTAGTTCTGCCTAAGGTTTTAAGACAACTGCGGCAGTTAAAAAATAGTAAGAGAATTTTTGGGCCTGAAATTACCCCTGATCTTGATTTAGTTCCCAAAGTGGACTGGGGTCAATTTAATATGGGAGTATACTTGGCCAATCCTGTATGGGGAGCTGGAGCAAAAAATTCTTCCTGGATGCCATTTGAACCGGAACGAAGTATAAATCTTATCAGCTCCCGCGGTTGTCCGTACAATTGTCATTTTTGTGATCGTCACACTACAGGTGGTAGAAATTACAGACTGGCAAGTCCCAAGCGCCTAATTCACGATGTTTATGAGGTTATTGAAAAGTTTCAGGTTGATTTCATAGGTTTTGTAGATGATAATTTTATTTCGGATAAGAAACGTCTACGAGAATTTTTACCTTTAATCAAAGAGACTGGAGTTCTATGGGGGTGTCATGGTCGCCTTAACGAGGTTGACGATGAACTGGCGGCAAGATTGAGGGATGCTGGTTGTATATATATAGGATTTGGGGGCGAATCGGCTGATGAATATGTCCTGAGGAGAATGAATAAAAAAAATTCACCGGCTCAAATGTCTAGGGCAATCAAAGCCTGCCAGAAACATGGTATAATTCCAAATTGCACTTGGATTATGGGGTATCCTGGAGAGACTAGAGAATCACTTAAGCGTACTGCCCAGTTTATCTTAGAACATGGACTTGCTCAGAAAAGTATGTTTGTAGCCACGGCATATCCTGGCACAGCTTTTTTTGAAGAGGTGAAAGATAAAATCCTAACTGCTTATAATTCCCTTGAGGAATATGTTCTGGATTTGGATGACGCTACTAAAGTTCTCGAACATAATGGGGTAGTATTGAATTATTCCGACATGAGCGATGAAGAGTTTTTGGAATGTCGTTCATACGTGGAATCAGGGGAGTTGGAAAAGATTTAGTTTAATACAAGAAACTATATTCGTCAGATCTTTTTGTGTATAGGCTTTGCTATGCTGGCGCTTATCGGTTTACTAAAGTTATTACATTTTAACTAAAGTTCATCTCTTTATCTTTTCCCAGGCAAATTCTATAACTTGTTCAACGCATTCTTCAATAGAGCATTCATGTGTGTTTAAAATAAGGTCAGGGTTTTCAGGTTCTTCATAAGGTGCGGAGATACCAGTATAATTTTTAATCTTCCCTTCACGGGCCAATTTGTACAACCCTTTTACATCTCTGGACTCGCATATTTCCAGGGGGCAATTAACATAAATTTCATAAAAGTTTTCTGGCCCTACTATTTGTTGCACCAGCTGGCGGTCAGCACGCAAGGGTGAGATAAAAGCT
Source organism: Desulfovulcanus sp. (assembly GCF_982781345.1). Classification (NCBI taxonomy): domain Bacteria; kingdom Pseudomonadati; phylum Thermodesulfobacteriota; class Desulfovibrionia; order Desulfovibrionales; family Desulfonauticaceae; genus Desulfovulcanus; species Desulfovulcanus sp. Next base: position 8,673 of record NZ_CEYAEZ010000045.1, on the reverse strand, counting down.
GTCAGGCACACAATTCCGGCATCTAGAAACAATTTCACCATTTCCGCAATACGGCGCAAATTTTCTGCTCGGTCTTCGGGGGAAAAGCCTAAATCCTGACATAACCCATGCCGTACATTATCGCCATCAAACACATAAGAACGCACTCCAAGTCGATAAAGCCTTTCCTCCATAACATGCGCGATCGTAGATTTACCAGAACCGGAAAGGCCGGTAAACCAGAAAACAGAACTGCGGTGGCCATTTAGTTTTTCTCGATCATATCGAGAAATTTTGGTTCGATACCAGATAACGTTTTTTGGGCGAGACAATTCGGATTTGAAGTTCATATCAATTTGATTGCAAAAGTTGTTCTGTGGTCGATATAATTTTTGTTAATTTTGTTGTTCCTAAAAGGCCTATTGACTATTTCAATACGTCAAATTGCTAAAGTAGATATTGAAAACAAAGTCTAATTGTCAGAATTCCTGCTACGTTTTAAAAATCAGGTTTTGACATTTTGGGTTTTGTTTAAATACCACTCGTCTTTTCCTTGTGCCTTCTTCCAACTCAATTTTCAGCTTTTTGCCAAGGGACTGGAGCCTACTTATAACTAAAACTAATAATTTTCGCGGGAGTACCGTCAAGTTTTGATTCATTCCTGACTATTTCTTCCTTATGTTTATAATTTCTGCAATTTTTTGGCCAAATTTGCAATAGTTAAATTCTGATCATAGACAATGTTTAAAATTTCGGAAACATTTTGGTTTAGCTTCATTAAATGTATGCATGCTCTAGCCAGGTTATCTACATGCAGAATTCTCGTCTGCGTTTTCCTGTACCCGATGAAATAACAGGCTTATGTCCGGCTAGTTTGGCTTCTTGAAACTTGCGTGCGCATCGTTGCTGGAGGGCATGGATGGTTTTTGGGAATAAAATTAAGTAAAATTTGCATATTTTTAGACCAACTATCTTGGCTATGGCATAGACTTATTAGATTGTTCTAAGAATAATGTGAGCAGATAGTCTTCCTTAATTGGTAGGGAACAGTGTTTAGGGTAGACACAGAAAGAGGCCCAAAAAAAGAGGTTTTTTACTCCGCATTTATGAGCAAGCGTGAGTAATATTTGTGGCTATGGCTAGATTTTGACATATCAATTGACCTGGAGAGGTGGCATTGGCTAGAATACCACATGTTCTGTCCGCAGCCAGGAAAACATATTCTGGTTTTTGAGAGAGAAAAAAGTTTTCAACTTGTCTCTGGTTGGTCAAATCCGGTTTTTGGAGCAAAATCTTATAAGGTTAGAATAGCTCAAGGCCTTAAGTCGCCTCCAGGTACTACTGAACTATGGCCAACCATACCTCTGTGACCGACAACATAAATTTTGGCTTGTTTATGCATGGCTTTTTTCCCGGATACAGGTTATTAGATTTTTGTCTAATTTAGCCAAACAGTATACTGGATGGCTTTTATTTAATTTAGAGTTTTGTGATAGTTTTTAATGGTCTCGCATTAATTACCAGGTACGGTTCACGAGCTTTCTTCACGGTAAACTTGGTTTAATGTAGGTTTACTGATACAAATTACTTGTATATTCCTCGGCTTTCAAGGGGTATACTAATAAAATAAAAGCGAGCAGACAATGGTGGGCAAACAAAACCAAGGTGTCAAAATTTTGATCATAGAGCCCGATGCTTTAGTAGGTCAGGAATTACTCCAGGATGTTCAAAAATGGGGGTATGATTGTGTCTTAGTCGATAATCATTTTAAGGGGCTTACAAAGTTAGAAGATGATGATTTTGAGCTGGTTCTAATAAGCATGGAAAATACTGGTATAGATGGTCTGGAATTTTGTAACCTCTGTTGTAAACGCGAGCGAGAGGGTAAGATATCTGATTTTTATTTAATCTTAATAGGAGAAGACTGGCATCGGGTGGCCATTTGTGAAAGTGAGACAATAGCCAATGATTTTTTGATCAAACCTTATTTAAAATGTGAACTGGAGTGGAGGATAAAGTCTGGTGTAAGATTTTTAAGTCTTCAAAAAGAGTTGAAAAAGTATCTGTATATAGATCCCAGGACTGGATTGAAGAATGAGGAAGGGTTGAAGAAAGCTCTTCAGGCGGAAATAAATCGAGTTGGCCGTAAAGAGGGGTGGCTTTCTATAGCGATTTTGGATTTTAAGAATTTTGAATGGTTAGTAGTAGACAAGGGGCTAGTTTGGTCTAGATTGATCAGAGAGACTATATTACGCAGCATTCGTGATATATTACGTAATTATGATCAAGTAGGAGAACTTTCAGACGGTAAAATTGGATTGTTTTCTGGCGATTGCGATATAGATGCTTTTAAGGGCTTGCTAAATAGGGTGAATTTATTAATTCAGGAATTACAGAGTAAAAACTCTATGTTAAAAGAAGTTGAACTCAGTTTAGTGGGCATTTTTTTAAGTGTACAGATTAAGTCAAAGCTTGGTAGGAGCGACAAGTGTTTTGAGCATCTGTGGTCTTGGATTCAAGAAAATAAGAAGGATTCCTTTGACCAGCTTGTTGGTCATGTTGGGGTGGTTTCCAAAGATGGTCTTGTTTTGGAAAAATAAACTTTAGAAGGAAAAATGACATGAAAGTAAAATTTCTAGGGGCAGCACGCACTGTAACAGGTTCATGCTATATCTTAGAAGTAAACGGCGCAAGATTCGCTGTAGATTGCGGCATGTATCAAGGGAATAAGGAGATAGAGAAAAGAAATTGGAACGTACAAGCCTATGAAGCTAAAAAATTAGATTTTATTCTGCTTACACATGCCCACATTGACCATTCAGGTCTTCTACCCAAAATGGTAAAAGAAGGTTTTAAAGGGAATATATACGTAACTCCGCCTACAAGAGATCTTCTGGAGATTATGCTATACGATAGTGCACATATCCAGGAGATGGAAACCGAATGGAAGAATAAAAAAAGAGCTAGAAAAGGCCAGCCTAAGATCGAGCCGTTATACACTCAAGGTGACGTGGATAAGACCTTGTCTTTATTAAAGCCAATTGAATATTTTGAAGAAATAGATGTTGGCCCGGGCATTAGAGTTATGTACAAGGATGCGGGGCATATTTTAGGTTCTGCTTTTATTGAAATCTGGGTGGAGAAGGATAAGCAAAAATTTAAGCTGGTATTTTCAGGAGATCTGGGACGGCCGAAACAGCTTTTGGTTAAGGAGCCCAGTTGTTCGGAGGTGGCGGACTTTTTATTTCTGGAATCTACTTATGGCGATCGGGATCATAAAAATGAAATGCAGAGCAGAGATGAATTGGCCGAGGCTATCAAATACAGTTACGATCAAGGGGAAAAGGTAATTATCCCTGCCTTTGCAGTAGAAAGAACTCAAGAGGTTATTTATTCTCTTTACCTTTTATATAAAGAAGGCAAATTGCCTAAAGACATGCCTGTATTTCTTGACAGCCCTCTGGCCATCAAGGCTACGCAAATTTTTCGCAAACATCACAGGTATTTTGACCTGCAAACCAGAGAACTACTTGAGCGTGGTGAAGATCCTTTGCAACTGCCTAATTTAAAATTTACCCTAACACCTCAAGAATCCATGCAATTAAATAGTTTGTCCGGGCCGGCCATTATTATCTCTGCTAGTGGCATGGCCAATGCTGGAAGGATCAAGCATCATTTACGGCACAATATCTGGCGCAAGGGAGTTAGTATTGTTTTTGTCGGGTTTCAGGCGCAGGGCACTCCTGGCCGAAAAATTGTTGATGGTGCCAAAACTATTCGTATTTTAGGGGAAGAATTGGCTGTAAGGGCCAAGGTGTTCACTATTAATGGGTTTTCAGCTCATGCCGGCCAGAGTCAGATTTTAGACTGGCTATCTTGTTTCAGAAATCATGGGATGAAAGTTTTTCTTGTTCATGGTGAGTACAAGGCGCAGAAGATACTAGCCGAACGAATCACGGAACGTTTTGGACATGAAGTGCATATTCCTGATTATCTAGAAGAGTGTATTTTAAAACCGGAAAAGATATTTGAACCCAGGCTTGACATAGAAAAGGCAAGGCCATCGGTTAATTGGGATTTTCTGTTTACAGACCTGCAAGGCAAGGTTGATGCCCTGAAGAACCGGGTTCCTGATTTTCAAAAATTGAATTGGACTGAACAGACAGAGCTCAGGGATGATCTTTTAGAGATAAATACAATGTTGTCTAAGTTATTGTCAGAAATCCCTGATTCGTAAATAAAGTCAAAGGGTAAGGCGGAAGTGTTGGATATTAGGTGAAAATGGTTAAAAAACTAAAAGTTTAATAAGTGAAGAACTCAGGCTCTAAACTTATGATTCTCGGGCCTCGGCTCTCGACTCAGGAGGCTCATAGATGCGAATAATTGCCGGGAAATATAAAGGAAGAAAGATTAAAACCTGCCATGGCCAGGGATATCGGCCAGCAACAGGACGGGTAAGAGAATCGCTTTTTTCCATGCTTGAGGCCAGAGGAGTGTATTGGCCTGAGGTAGCAGTATTGGATGTTTTTGCCGGCAGTGGGTCTTTGGGCTTGGAGGCCTTGAGTCGCGGGGCTAAGAAAGCTGTTTTTTGGGAAAAGAATGCAAGGGCAGCAAATTTTATTCGGACCAATTTAAGAATGCTTGATGTTCCAAAACCAAAGGCTCAGGTTTTATGTGCAGATGTGTTTAAAATTTTGGATAGAAATGCTGACTTAAGTTTTGACCTGGTTTTTATTGATCCTCCCTATGGCAAAGATTTATTGATTCCTGCTCTCCAAGGCCTGATCGCACACGGTTGGATTAATGAGCAGGCTTTGATTGTAGCAGAAGTGGAGAATAAATTGGAGTTGACACACCTATTTAAAGAAAATTTAAAACTTTTAAAAAATAAACTTTTTGGACAAACAAGGATTTATATATGGGAAAAGAAAAACGCGTAGCCATTTATCCGGGAACATTTGACCCTCTCACCAATGGACATGTTAGTTTAGTTGACCGTGGTCTGGATATTTTTGATCAAATTATTGTGGCGGTGGCCCATGATTCGCCAAAAAATGCACTCTTTACCCTTGATGAACGGGTAACCATGGCCAAAGAGGTTTTTGCCGGTGAACCAAGAATTATAGTAGAACCTTTTGCTGGGCTTTTGATTGATTATGTCCGTAAAAAAAAGGCCAATGCTATTCTCAGAGGGTTGCGGGCTGTTTCTGATTTTGAATATGAATTTCAGATGGCCCTGATGAACAGAAAATTGGATCATAATATTCAGACTGTTTTTTTAATGACTGATTATAGATGGTTGTATATTAGTTCCACTATTATCAAAGATGTGGCCAAACTGGGCGGAAATATTCATGGTTTGGTTCCGGAAGTTGTGGAAAATAAATTGTTGGAGCGTTTTGGGAAGAAAGGGTTAAGTGGAGGTGGAAATTGTTAAGGTTGTTTGACTGTTGAATGGGTCGGGAAATTCAATGGGTTCAACAGAGAACTTGCCTAAAATCATCTGTATTTTGGGCCCGACAGGGACTGGTAAGACTGATTTGGCCCTGGCTTTGGCCAAAAAGGTAGATATATCTGTAATCAATTTTGATTCCAGGCAGGTCTACAAAGAGTTGCCTATCATCACTGCCCAGCCAAGTGTGCAGGAGCAGTCTGTCTGTCCTCATTATTTATATGGATTTTTAACAGTCAGGGAAAAGATTAGTGCAGGAGAATTTGTCTCTTTAGCATCTGATTTGATCTGGCGAGAATGGAAAAGACAGCGACTACCAGTCTTGGTGGGTGGAACCGGGCTTTATTTGCGTTCCTTGCTCTATGGGCTTGCTCCTATACCGTCTGTTCCAGATAGTGTTCGTGATGAGGTTAAACTAAAATGTATAAAACATGGTCCGGAAGCTTTGTATGCTGAGCTTAAAAAAATTGATCCGGAATATGCGAAGAAAATCCACCCTCGGGATAGACAGCGCATTACCAGGGCCCTGGAAGTATATCTGGCAACAGGTACGACTATTTCTGACTGGCATAAACGACATAAGCCTGAGCTAAAGTTTTCAGCCCTAAAAATTGGTCTTATTCACGATCTGGATATGCTCACTGAAAGGCTAGCCATCCGTATTGATAAGATGCTTTCTCTTGGTGCAGTGGAAGAGGTACAAAATGCTTACAAAATGTATAAAAAAGATGAAACTTTGCCAGGTTTTAGCGGCATTGGTTGTCCGGAACTTATAGCTTATCTTAAGGGGCATCTAACTTTAGAAGAGGCCAAAAAGTTGTGGTTAAAAAATACTCGAGCCTATGCCAAGAGACAGATAACCTGGTTTAAAAAGGAAAAAAATATATTCTGGTTTAAACCACAGGAAGTAATGCTAGCTTGGGATAAAATAACCGCTTGGTTAGATTGAACTTCTTTTGCCCCCTTGCAAAAAGGGAAACGGAGGAGGCCATGTACAGAAAAGTTATTCTTTTAGCCCTTTTTGGATTATCAATAATTTTTTGGGGACAAGTCTGGGCCCAAAACCTGAGTATAAACGATAATTCTTATGTGCAAAATTTTGATAACGGTAAAATTGACTGGCAAACTGGATTGGTTACAGCAGTTGGAATTGGTGCTCCTCCAGCCAATACAATGAACCTGGACCAGGCAAGGGCTATAGCCTTACGCGTTGCAACTGTGGTGGCTAGAAGAAATCTGTTGGAAATTATAAAGGTAGTGCAGATAGATTCAGCAACGACAGTAGAAAATTGTATGGTCGCCAATAATATTACTCTTACTCAGGTGAGGGGATTTTTACAAAATTCTCAAATATTGGATACTGCCTTTTTGTCTGATGGCTCTGTAGAAGTAACTGTTGGCGTTAGTTTGAGAGGTGGACTGGCAAGTGTAATTATTCCCAAAACAATTCATTTTAGACCTAAAATCAATAAGCCTGAACCTGCTCAGCAAGAGTCACTTACACCGGAGCTTCCGGTCTTTTCTTTAATAGAAGAAGAAGGTGTTCAGCCACAGTCAGAAGTGGAAATAGAGCTCCCCAGAACTATCTATAGTGGTTTGTTAGTGGATGCTCGTGGTTTAGGAGCGAGTCCGGCCATGATCCCTAAGATATTGGATGAGAATGGCATGGAGGTTTACGGTTCGGCCTTGGTTAGTCGGGAATATGCCGTTCAGCAGGGTATGGTTGGATATGCCAAGGATTTGGCCAAAGCCAGCCAAAATCCTCGTGTTGCAGATACTCCATTTATTGTTAAGGCTATTGCGGCTAAAGGCAAGGCCAAGACAGATCTCGTTATCCCCAATGATAAGGCTGATGAGCTTAGATCTCTGGCCAAGAACCAGCATTTTCTGGAAAAATGTCGGGTAATGATTATTCTAGACTAATTTCTTCCTCGGGACGTTGACCCTGTTAGTGATAGACCATACTTTCTTGGTTGCTGGTAGTTATGAGACTGTGGCCAAACCTCTACTTAAGAGGATAATTTTTCATAATTTTTTCAATCCTGATTTTTAACTTGGTAGTCAAAATGGGGATTAGCCACCGGCTCAAAAGGAAGTAAAGTGGAATATTTTAAAATAAAAAACGGAGTAAGCAAGTTTAGGGGGTATGTTATGAAACTCCCAGCCGGAGCGTTGAGGAGTCGATTCATGAATCATGGTTTAAGCTCGTTTGTCTCTTCGATAATTTTGGGATTGATTTTTGTTCTGTGCGCTTCGCTTGCTATTGCCGGGCAGCAGGTACACATCTTTTGGCCCTTGGAAGCCGGAGAGACCCATTTACAGGTTCAGGATCAAGCTTTGGAGTATGCCTTTAATCAGGCTATAATGCTCGAGGTAGACGATATTTTAGGAGTTCAGCTTGAAAACCCTCGAAGAGAAATGCTGGCTGAGTTTTTGACTCCTAAAGTTAAAGAACTTGTCTTAAGCTATCGGGAATTAAGTAAAAAACTTCAGCCTGAAGAGCTTGTCATGGACTTGGAAGTTAATGTGAATAGAGACAGGTTAAAATCTCTTTTAAAGAGAATTGGTGTATTTTATACCAGTACCAAAACTTGGCCATATGATTTAACCTTAAAAGGTTTTAATCCTGAGGACTGGGAATTGTTGTCTAGACTCCAGATTCTAACCGGAGTTACTGTTCAAGCTGAGGCCAGTCCACATTTGATTTTGAAAAAGGACGCCCAGGGTTTTTGGCAGGGAGAGCTTGAATATAAAGGGCAAAATATAACTCAGAGTGGCGAAGCCCTTAATGACGTATGGATGGCTTTATGGGCAAGATTTTTTAGTTTGGCCGATGTTCAGGCGGATTTTGTGGCTAGATATACCCTGGCTACCAGTGGTTGGGTCACTACAGATGCAATTATGTTTTTTGATCAGCTTCTGGACAAATGGGATAGGGAAGTAGAGACGCACAAAATCGTGGCCGTAAATGTTGATGTCTTGAGCATTACCGGTAGTTGGACCATTTCCACATTGGATAGAGCAAAACTAGAGCAAAAATTAAGTGAGTATTTACCAAAGCGGGGAGTTGTTTTCGAGTTGAAAAAGTTGGATTAAAGTCACATTCGCTTATCGATTGGTTAATTTAGTTAAGAGTCTGTGGCCAAACCTTACTTAAGAGGACAACCTGAATCCGTGAAAGTGAGTGAATTTTGTTTATTGACAATTAGCAATCCGGAACTTTTGTCAAACAGGCGAAAAAA
>NZ_CEYAEZ010000044.1:0-21420 GCF_982781345.1 Desulfovulcanus sp. | reverse complement strand
CTCTGTCCGCAAGCAAGTTTTAGATGGGTCCAAGTCTTTGTACCAGCATGAAAGAGACCAAGACTGAAATAAAACCATGGAAATTAAGTTGATAAAAAGGTTCCCACAGGCTCTTTAGACATTTAATGCCATTGCCTTTGGCAATTATTACCATTATGCTTTATGGGCAAGCCAAAATCGCTATAATAACAGGGTTCTACGCTGCTAAAAATTTAAGTTTGAAAAACTATTACCAATTAATCGGGTTTCTATTTATTTTTGGCGACCAATGAATAAAAATATTCAACAATTAAAGTGCAAAAGTCCTGGATATAAGGGAAAAATCATGGATTATGAACTCAATCTAACCACGACTGCCGAAACCATAGGCTTTTATTCCTGCGAACCCAAAAATGACGTCCCCCTGGATAAATGCCTGACCTATCTGGTTCAGCACCCAATGGATACATTTATACGATCGTTTATTTTGCGCAAATTGGGTGGCTTATCTGCCAGGGATGTCCAGACTCTTTTTGAACAATTTGATCCTCTACCTTTGCCTTTGCAGGCCTTGGCTTTTGAACTCTACCTTTTATCAACAAGATTTGAAAACCTTGCATATTTCTTTAAAAATACTCCCCAAAAAGAACTCCAAAAACATACGCCTCTGATAATATCACGTGTTTTTACCCAAAAAGACCATAAGCTCCATCAACAATGGATACAAATTTTCGCCCGAAACATCTTTGAGCATAAAGAACTTCCTTTAATGGAAGAGACAAACCTTCCTGAGCCCATTTCTACACCGTCATCGTCTTCTACGTCCAGAGCTCTGGTCACCCTGAAGCAAGTACATTCACAACTCAAAAATCTAAATATCGCGTCCTCGCCCTTGCCTTCCATTTACGAACTGGCAAACTCTGCCCTTGCCAGTCTGAAAAAGTGCCAGGCTTTAGCAAGTATTGAAATGCGCCATGAAAATTCTCTAAGCCCCATAGGCCTATTTAGAAGATGGTCTTTTAAACGTCAGATAAAGACCAAAAAACTCTCCTATACACTCCAAGGCATCCAGACCAGTTTTGGGCGAGGTTTCAACATGGACCAAGCACGGGTGGGACTGTACATGGAAATGGTGGAAAGATTCTCTTCTTTTGCAAGCATTTCCTCTGATCAAATCATGGACCTGAGCGGTCCTAACCAAGTTTACCTGGGCTCATACTCTGAACTCCGGGAAAGGGGATTCAATTGCTTGGACCCAAACGAACTCTGCCTGGATTTTAAATACCGGGACGAAGTCTTGCACTGGATGCTGGGGGAAAAGGTTATACAACCAGGACAGACAGAACCGGTCCTTGTTCCAATACAACTGGTATACCTTTTCGCCAATTTAGATGAAATAGACCTCTTTGACGGGCTTGGCTCAACTGGCTTGGCTTCCGGGGCAACCATTCCCCAAGCCAAATTGGCTGGTTTGTTAGAGGTACTAGAAAGGGATAGCGAGGTACTGGGTTTTTATGAGCCGCAGAAATGTTTTCGTTTAAATGTAAGGCAAGGCCCCGTGGCGAAACTTTTGGACAGACTAAGCCAACAGGGAGTCTGTGTTATTTTTCAGGATTTAACCAATGAAATGGGGCTTCCTTGCTATAAAGCCTTTGTGCAAAGCGAGGATGGCAAGATCATCAAAGGTACCGGCGCTCATTTAAACGGAGAAAAGGCCGTTGTCTCTGCCCTGACTGAAGTTCCCCATCCCTTTCCCCACGGCCCGAAAACCAAACCCTGGCCTGGAGAACTGCCGGAAAAAGAATTGCAGGATTTGCCTGACTATTCCCTGGGGAGTGTTGAAGCAGACCTTTACCAAATTGAATCACTGCTTACAAAAAACAACTACTTCCCCATTTACGTGCACTTGACCCGCAAGGATTTAGGCTTGCCCGTAATCAGGGCCATTGTGCCCGGCTTGGAGCTACTGGCGGATTTCGATGATACAACTAGGGTCAGGCCGAGACTGTGGGAGAGATACAAGAAGATGGGAAGTTAGGAAGATGGGAAGATGAGTAGATGGGAGGATGAGAGGATGGGTAGATGGGGGTCAGGCTTGTTTCCTGAAATGACAATAGGCTAGATAACCCTGAAAGTCGCAGCTTAAAAATATAGAGGGATAATCAATACCCCTTGCCTGGATTCATGATGTTGTAAGGGTCAAAAAGCCTTTTTATCTGCCGCATGGCCATCAAAACATCTGGCTCAACCTGCCAGGAGATAAACGAAGCTTTAGTCAGACCAATGCCATGCTCGCCAGACAGGGTTCCGCCAAGGCCAAGCACTATTCTCAAGATCTCTTTTTTTGCCTTTTGGGCATTTGCTGCTTCCTGATCATCACCAGCGTCATACATAATATTGGTATGGATATTTCCGTCGCCAATGTGCCCAAAAGTAAGTATAGGGAGCCCATATTTTTGCCCGACCTGTTTTATCTTTTCCATGGCCTCCTTAATCTTTCCCCTGGGTACGGTAATATCCTCACTCATCTTGGTCGGTCTAAGTTTAAACGAAGCCGGGTTAATAAGCCGCCGAAGTTCCCATAAATCTTCTTCCTCTTTGCCCAAGCCTTTTAGCCGGACATTGGCTTGAGCACATATTTTTTCCAACTCAGCCAAATTTTGTTTCACTCCCTGTTCATGACCATCAAGCTTAATCAATAGAACCGCATTTGTACCCTTTGGCCAGGGCACAGGAGCAATATCTTCTATGCACTTTAGAACCAGGTCAGGCATAATTTCCAGAGCTGTTGGCAGAAAGCCGGCCTGAAAGATCTGTTGCACAGTATCCAGGGCCTGGTCCAAATCTGAAAAGCCAACCAAAAACGAAGCTGTAAAAGGAGGTTTGGGCAAAACTTTTAAATAAATCCTAGTAAATACCCCAAGTGTGCCTTCTGAGCCAATAAAAAGACTGGTCAAGTCAAGGCCAACCACATTTTTGTGACAACGACTTCCCAAGTTCAGGAGCTTGCCTCCGGGCAAAACCACCTCAAGCCCCAGGACATAGTCTCTGGTCACTCCATATTTTAGAGCACGCATCCCCCCGGCATTGGTGGAGACATTGCCTCCAATAGTTGAGATACGCACGCTGGCAGGATCCGGAGGATAGAATAGTCTTTTTGCAGCCAGAGCCTGTTGCAACTCATAAGTAATCACCCCTGGCTCGACCACAGCCACAAAATCTTGTTCGTCCAGATCCAAGATCCGGTTTAGCTTGAGCAGGGACAAAACTATTCCCCCACCCCTGGGCACACAGGCCCCAACCATATTGGTGCCTCTGGCCCGGGGGAAGACAGGTATCCTTTCTTTTTGGGCAAAATATAAAAAATCCCGAACCTGCTCCGGACTCTCGGGCCGAACCACAGCCCAGGGCATATCCAACATCCTACTGGAGTCAGTACCAAAAATTAGTTTTTGTTCAGGAGTTAAAAGCAGGTCTTCGGGGGGGAAAATTGATTTAAGGCTCTTGATCTGGGTTCTTTTTAAAAATCGTTTGCAACTCACATCTGAAACTCTACAAGGGAAGTTAGGAAGCTAAGAAGATACGAGGAAGACAGGAAGCCTGTGGTCTGGAAATTGGCAAAAAATTCACCTAGCTTCTTATCTTCTGCACTTCTTAACTTCAGGTTATTTATATTTAGCCAACTCCCGCGCTGTATCCCGGGCAATAGCTCTTTTTTTCAACTCTTCCCGCTGATCATAAAGCTTGCGCCCTTTGGCCAAAGCCAGTTCCACCTTAACTTTGCCATTTTTAAAATACATTTTGACCGGAATTATGGTCAGTCCTTTCTGCTCTATTTTACCCATTAAATTTTTGATTTCTCTTTTATGCAAAAGCAGTTTACGTGGCCTTTCCGGGTCATGCTGAGCATAACCGGCATTCTCATAAGGAGCAATATGCACACCAACCAGATAGGCCTCTCCTCTGTCAAAGCGAACGTGGCCATCTTTAAACCCAACCCTGCCAGCTCGCAATGATTTAACTTCAGAACCAGTAAGGACTATCCCTGCTTCAATAAAATCCAGGAACTCATATTCTCGTCTGGCCTTTTTATTCTGGCCTATAATCTTTATTCCGCCTTTTTTACTCATCTTCGTAGCTCGTTGTTAACATTTAGCATCTAGCATTTAGTATTTAGGGTCACGATTTGGCTGACTGCTAAATGCTAATCTCAAAAGAGTCTGTGGCCAAACCCCATTTTAACTGCTGATTGAAAGTCCTGGTTTCTGAAATGCATTACAAACGACTTGGGTAACCCAATTAACGAAGCTTGCGGAAAAGCAGAGCATCGGGACGAATGGACTAAATATTTTGCGATACTGACCATAACTATCGATAATAAAAAGAATATTTGTTTCACCAAAGTATCCCATTATGCTCTGTCCGCAAGCAAGTTTTAGTTGGGTCCAAGTCTTTGTACCAGCATGAAAGAGACCAAGACTGAAAAAAACCTTGGAAATTAAGTTGATAAAAAGGTTCGGCCACAGACTCAAACTCTATTCATCAATAAGCGATGTATAGAACATTAATTCTTCAGGGAACCGGTTATAAATCATTTCCCGGACCAATTTATTACTCCGGGCCACTGTATCACTGTCTATGACCTGCTTCAATAATTGTTTACATTCTTCCATGGTTGCCCGGCGGATTATGCGCTTAATACCAGGTATAGCCTGGGGGTTAAGGCTCAAAGAGTCCACCTGCATGCCCATTAAGATAGGGACACAAAAAGGGTCTGCGGCAACTTCCCCACATAGACTGACTTCTATCCCGGCTTCATGGGCTGCGTCCACCACATGTTTGATGCTGCGTAAAATTGCCGGGTGCAACGGCTGATAAAGATAAGATACATGCTTATTAGTCCGGTCTATCCCCAGAGAGTACTGGATCAAATCGTTGGTCCCAATACTAAAAAAATCCACCTCTTTGGCCAATATATCCGCTATGAGTACAGAACCCGGGACTTCAATCATTATCCCTATAGGCATATGTTCGTTAAAGGGAATATTTTCTTTCCTTAACTCCTCCTGTATCTGGAAGTAAAATTCCTTTACTTCCTGCAACTCCTGCAGACCGGAAATCAGAGGAAACATGATGGAGATATTGCCCACGACACTGGCACGCAAAATAGCTCTTAGTTGCGCCTTAAACAATTGCCTGTGTTTCAGGCAGAAACGAATGGCCCTAAGCCCCAAGGCCGGATTGGCCTCTTCTAGTGACCCAAAATGTTTTGCGATCTTGTCTGCCCCCAGATCCAGGGTGCGGATTATCACCTTACGCGGATGCATAATGGCAGCCAAGTCACGGTATTCCTCAAACAATTCCTCTTCCGTGGGCAGAGTCTCCCGGTTCAGGTAACTGTATTCGGTTCGGTAAAGACCTATACCTTCACCTCCATGATCAATAACAGCGGCCACTTCTTCAAACAATTCAATATTGGCCAGAACCTGGACCTGGTAACCATCGATAGTCTCAGCGGGCAGATGGCAACATTTGCTAATTAAAGATTGATAGGCCTCGAACTGGTATTTAATGTCTGCAAATTCAGCCAGTTCTTCTTCAGTGGGACCAATTATAATCCGACCATGAAAACCATCGAGAATAATAAGTTGACCATCTTCAATATCCTCTTCAAGACCCTCCACTCCGACCACAGCGGGGATCTGTAGCGATCTGGCCATGATTCCGGCATGGGATGTTTTCCCACCCATAGTCGTGGCAAAGGCCATAATCTTATCCACCTGCAAAGCAATTGTATCAGCAGGTGATAGGTCATGGGCAAGGAGGATAACCCGCTGCGATATAGACCCTATATCTTTGGTTTTACCACGCAAGGCGTCCTGAACCCGATCTGCCACTAAACGGACGTCTTGGATACGCTGGCGGATATATTCATCATCAATGCGACTAAAGGCCTTGCCAATATCAGCCACAGTCTTTTCGAGAGCCCACTCAGCATTGATCATCTTCTCCTGAATATATTTTAAAGCACCCTGTTTAAATTTCTCATCCTTTAAAATCATCAAATGCGAATCAATAATGGCTGCATGCTCTTTAAGTTCACTTGGAATCTTTTGCCGAATTTCATCCAACTCCTGCAAGGCAGCATCAAAAGCGGTAAGTAAACGTTCTTTTTCATTAGGCACATTGCCTGCGGAAATACTCATCCTAGGCAATGATGCTTTAGAGTCTCTATTTAAGAAAAAGGCCTTGCCAATGGCTACTCCTGACGAAACCGGTATGCCGGACAATACCTTCTTGGCCATTTTACTTTTCTTCTCCAAATCTTTGCGCAAAGAGTTGACTTAAATGAGTAATCGCCTCACTGGCATCCTCGCCTTTAGCCCATAAAGTGAGCGTGCTGCCACAAGGTGCAGCCAGAGTCAGGATATCTAAAATACTCTTGGCATCCACTTCTCTATCCCCAAAACTTACTTTGATCATGGCTGCAAATTTTTGGGCCTCCTGCGCCAATTTGGCCGCAGGTCTTGCGTGCAAGCCAAGTTCATTCAGGACTTTCACTTCCGTAGAAAAATGTTCCTTATTTGCCATTTTTACCTCAATAAAGTAGACATTATCAGGCTCTGATAAAACTCTACTATCCAGGACCAAAATAATACACCTAAGAACATTAGCCAGACTAAAAATTCACGGCTACATAAAAATTTACTAAAAATTAAAGCCAAAACCCCAACAGACAAAACTAACGTGTTAAACTGAAGCCAATTAACTGGTTTTGGCCAGATTATAAACCATATTATGAGAAGCAAAAGAGCATTTACGATTTTAAATACTCTTCCCAGGTTGATTAAATCCCAGTTTTTAAGTCGACCCAAAAAGTCCAGCCCTTCGGAAAACCCTTTATAAAAGGTATAAATTTTAAAAAACTGTAAGCCCACAAACCATAAAATACCCCAAACAACAGCCACTCTGGTAAGCCCACAAAACAAAAATAAAATTGTAGACAATGACCAGGTAATCAAAAGGCTGCCACCAAAAAAAGAATCCCCTATGGCTGAAAGTGTATAAACCATAGTTGATTTTACCTTGGGCAGCGTATTGGCTGGCAGAAGTCCTCGGGCAATCTTATTTTCCAAATACAAAAAAATACCCACCAAAAGTGGGGCCCAAAATGGATGTGAGTTATATAGTTTTAAATATCTCTTTCTTGCCTTTAAAAGCCTCTTCTGGTCAGGATAAAGTTTCCGCAGTCCAGGGTCCAAAGCATATATAAGTCCAATATTTTGCAGTCCCCTGGTATTAAAGGCACTGCCAATCAGATATGTTCGCCAAAAACATTGGCCTAAAGTCTTTACATCCAAATTTGGCATTTCTAGCTCATAACGGATTGAGTTTTCAGAAAGGCTTAAAGGTTAAGAAGCATATTCACCTTTTTACCTTTTCACCTTTGGACCTCGAACTTTGGACTAATTTATAAATCTCTTTTCCCGACCAACCCTTTACCATGCCTGAAACTTTGTGCACTATTTCTCTGGCCCTCAATCCCTTTTGCCTATTCTGTTCAATCAAATCCAGCACATCTTCCAGGCTGGTTTCTGTCTTTCCTGACCCCGGGCCAATAATAGCGGTTATCTCTCCTTTTAATCTCTGCTCATCCAACTCAATCTTATCCAGGCTACCAAAGATAAATTCTTCGAATTTTTTGGTCAACTCTCTGGCCAAGCAAAACTGGCGCGGCCCTAAGACTTCATATGCCACATGCAATGAAGAAATTATTCTGTTTTTGCGCTCAAAAAAAACTATAGTGGTGGGGACATGCTCCCAGATTTGAAAAATTTTTTTTATCTCCCCTTTCTTTCTGGGCAGAAATCCTAAGAAAGTAAAAGGATAAGGTGGCAGACCGCAAGCCATGAGTGCTGCTATAGGAGCACAAGGCCCGGGTACAGGACTGACATTAAAACCATGCTCCCGACAAGCACTCACCAGCCTGTAACCCGGATCAGAGATAAGGGGAGTGCCGGCATCAGAGATCAAAGCTACATCCGTGCCTTGGGCCAATTTATCTAAGACCAGACCAATTCTACTCTGCTCATTGTGCTCGTGAAGACTAAGCACTTTCTTGCCCAGGACACCGATTTTCTGCAGAAGAGACCTCGCGCGCCGTGTATCTTCAGCCAGGATCAAATCACTTTTGTTGATTGTTTCGATGGCCCGAGGAGAAAAGTCACCAAGGTTGCCAAGAGGAGTGGCTACTACCCATAGTGTAGATGAACTCGAAAGCGTTTTGCACATGCTCTATATCCGCGCTATTTTTTTCCACTGTCACACATATCAAATCAAAACGGCATCTTTGATCCCAAAGATCATTTCTACTCAAATACAGGCTTGCTGCCTTCAATAGTCTTTTCTGCTTGAGTGCGGGCAAGGCTTCGCACGGATGAACCATCCCTGAAGCCGACCTTGTCTTTACTTCAACAAAGACAATTATCTTCTTGTGCCGACACACCAAGTCGAGCTCTCCAAATTTACATTCCCAGTTTCTATCCAAAATTTTATACTTTTTTTTGCGTAAATACGATGCTGCCAGCTCTTCTCCGCTCTGGCCAAGACTTAAATGTTTGGCAAGCACAATCTTTTCTCTTCTCGGTGTCTCAGTACACCCTTAAAAGTTTTTCTATGTATGGGGGAAGGTCCTAGCCGTTTAATGGCCAAGCGATGCTCTTTGGTTCCATAACCTTTATGCTTGGCAAATCCATAACCAGGATAACGCCTATCTAAATGGAACATTAAATGGTCGCGAAATGTCTTGGCCAGAATAGAGGCCGCGGATATACTTGGCACCTGTGCATCTCCACCCACTATGGCTTTTTGAGCAACATCCAAAGGTATGGTTTGGTTGCCATCTATAAGGAGGAAACGGGGTATTCGCTTTAAATTTTTGACGGCCCTGGCCATGGCCGCAAGAGTAGCCTGAAGAATATTGATTCGATCAATCTCTTTAGGCCAAGCAAGACCAACGGCCCAGGCTTTGGCCTGGGCCTTGATCTCTACAGCAATTTTTTCGCGTTTTTGAGGGCTTAGCTTTTTGGAATCGTTAAGTCCGGGGAGAAAAAAATTGTCAGGCAGGATTACAGCGGCAGCAACAACAGGTCCGGCCAAACAGCCACGACCTGCTTCATCAACGCCGGCTATATGTTCTGATGAAATCCTCAAGGGGACCAAAGCATCCACATATCCCCTCAGACTAGCTTAATTCCAAGTTTCTTTACTCTTAATACGAGCGGCTTTACCTTTCAGTCCACGCAAGTAGTAGATTCTACCCTGCCGCACCTTTCCTTCGCTGACCACTTCAATGCGCTCGATAAAAGGAGAATGCATGGGGAATACCCTCTCCACCCCAATACCATCTGAAATTTTGCGGACCACAAAAGTAGCGTTAGTTGTTCCGCGATTTACTCTAAGTACTATCCCCTGAAATACTTGAATTCTCTCTTTTTCACCCTCGATAATACGCACATGTACCCTCACAGTATCGCCTGCCTTGAACTTCGGCAGATCCATACGCATTTGTTCTCTTTCAATCTGTTGCAAAACGTTCATTGCTCCAATCTCCTTATATTATAACCTAAGTTCTTTCACGCAAAATAATCACCTAAAATACGATCGACATATATAGAAGCGGCTGAGCGCACTGACAGATGATTGTAATCGCTTAAATAAGCAATAGGCCTGAGCGTGCCACCAGCCTCATCCATCACCTCGGAACTCAAGCCAGACCCAGTTCCAAAAACCAACAAAACCGGCTCCTGTTCCAGAAGCTTACGAACATCATCGCAGGCAAGATGCCCGACTTCCCTTGCACTAGTGACTATTATCTTCGGCCTGTGACCTGTCTGCTCGGCAATATCCGAAACCGCATCCTGTAGATATGAACAGATGGTTATTGTTTCCAGCGCCTTAGCTCGGTCCGGATTTGCCTCTCCTCCTGGCCCTGAAACCCAGTGCTTAATCAACCTCGCAGCTAATTGCTGCTGATCCTTTAATGGCGTACAAATATAATATCCACCAAGCCCAAAAGTACGAGAAACTCGTGCAATATCGTGAATGTCAAGATTTGTCAAAGATGTTGTTCCAATCTGACCATTTTTATTCAGGACAGGATAATGGACTAGGGCAAGATAAAGATTCCTGCCAAGACGTATCCTTTCTAAATCTTTCAAATAACTAATGTCTGTCCCGGACAACTTTACTCTATCCAAAAGTTCAGGCCTCAGGTTTATTGTCTCTTCTAGAGCCTTATGCCTTCTCCACAGAGCGATCTCTTTATGGTTTCCGGATAAAAGCACATCCGGGACCTTATAACCCTGGAATACTTCCGGTCTGGTATAATGAGGATGTTCCAAAAGACCGGTAGCAAAACTCTCGTCAGTAAAGGACTCTTCTTTGCCCATAAAGCCAGGTACGAGGCGGGAAATCGATTCGACCAGACACAGGGCTGCGCTTTCCCCGCCATTCAAGACAAAGTCGCCAACAGACACGGGCTCCAAATCATACAAGTTCTCAATTCTGGCATCAATGCCCTCATAACGCCCGCATATAAAGGCAACCTCCTTTTCTAAAGCCAGGCTCTTAGCCATATCCTGGTTAAAGGATTTTCCCTTGGGCGAAAGGAGAATCTTGCGGCACGTCCTTGGTAGAGTTTTTATGGCCCGGCTCAACGGTTCAAGCATCATGACCATGCCTGGCCCTCCCCCATAAGGACGATCATCCACAGTTCTGTGTCTATCTTGAGTAAAATCCCTGGGATTTATAAACGAAAAGTTAATAAGCCCTTTATCTTGAGCCTTGGCAAGCAGTCCACATCTCAAAGGGGACTGAAAAAATTCGGGAAAAATAGAAAGAATATAAAAATGCATTTCAAACCAATTCAACCAATATAGATATCCAGCAATCCTTCGGGTGGATTAATGACTATCTTCTTCTGGTCCAGGTCAACTTCCTGAACAAATTCATCATTTGCAGGAAACAAAACCTCTTTTGCATCTTCGGTCATAATTACCCAGACTTCATTTCCACTGTGGACCTGAACATCTTTTAAAATGCCCAGATAAGCACCGTCTGATAAATAAATCCGGCAGTCCAGAAGTTCATATAGATAGATCTCATCATCCTCCTTTGGAGGGAGATCCTTTTCTCGAACCAGGACTTCAGCCCCCCGCCATTCTTCAGCTTGGCTTCGACCAATAATATTTTCAAAAAAAACAAGCATCTTATTCTGGTGAGGTCGCCACGAGATGAGTCTGAAAGGCTTAGGCTTCTGTCCCTCCTTTTGCAAGTACAGCCGCGTAATGCCTTCCAAAAAGAAAGGGGAGTCTGCATAACAGGCAATGCAAAGCTCCCCTTTGAGTCCATGCGGCTTCAAAACCTTCCCACACAAAACAAGGTTTTTGGAAGCCATGGTTTATTTTCTTTATTCCAATATTTCCAGAACAGCACGCTTTTGGGCCTTAGTTGAGGCAGCGCCCAGAATGGTGCGCATAGCTCTGGCAGTGCGTCCTTGTTTACCGATGACCTTACCTAGATCTTCTTTAGCTACCTTGAGTTCAATGACAGAAGTCTGTTCCCCTTCGATTTCAGACACAGATACGGCATCTGGATTGTCCACTAAAGACTTGGCAATGTACTCGATCAAATCCTTCAACATAAGCACCTCCGTTAGCTACAGTTCTAAATTGATTTTCCGGACCTGTTGAAACAAACGCTGACTTAGCAGCTATCGGCCCCACAACTAGAAACCCACTTTTTTAAGCAAAGAGCGGACAGTGTCAGAGGGCTTGGCCCCCCTTTCCATCCACATCTTAACTTTTTCTTGATCGATTTTGATCTCTGGTGGTTCAGTCATTGGGTTATAGTACCCCAGGTAATCCAAAGCCCGACCATCACGCCTAGTCTCGCTGTTCAAAGCCACTATGCGATAAAATGGTCTTTTCTTGGATCCCATTCTCGTCAATCTCAATCTCAAAGCCATTCTTTTCAACCCCCATCTAATTTTTATTGAGTAGTTAAGCGGTAAGCGTCAAGCAGCTAAATATTATTGTCTCTATACTATTGATTGCACGTTAATCGACAACTCACCCTCTCAACTTCAAATATAAACAAGTTGTCTTTTTGTCCAGAGTTTAAAACTATCTTTTCTTCTTCTTTCTCTTCGCCTTCTTGCGTTTCTTGCGCAAAGCTGATCCGGTTCCAGACCCCAGACGCATGCCCCCTTTTACGCTCTGGCCCATCATTTTTTTCATCATTTTCTGCATCTGCTCAAAATTCTTGAGCAATTGATTTACTTCCTGGACTGATGTCCCACTACCTCTGGCAATTCTTTGCTTACGGCTGGCATTGATTATCTTGGGTTCATGTCGTTCCTCAGGAGTCATGGAATTTATAATGGCCTCCACCCGGGCCAGCTCCTTTTCGGGAACCTTGACATCTTTCAGCTTGTCTCGCAATTTGCCCATGCCAGGAACCAACTTAAGTAATCCCTCTATGGACCCCAGCTTTTTCAAGCGCCGCATCTGGGTCCTAAAATCTTCCAAGTCAAACTGGGATTTTTTAAGCTTTCTTTCCAGCTCTTTGGCTTCCTGGGCATCAATGCTGGACTGGGCTTTCTCAATCAGAGTCAGTATATCGCCCATGCCCAGGATTCGGGAAGCTACCCGATCAGGATGAAAAACTTCCAGGTCGCTTAATTTTTCTCCTACGCCAATAAACTTGATTGGCTTCTGCGTGACCGACTTAATGGATAAGGCTGCGCCACCACGAGCATCACCCTCCATCTTGGTCAACACTATACCGGTCACGTCCAGAAGCTCATTAAACCTGGCAGCCACATTAACCGCATCCTGACCGGTCATAGCATCGGCCACAAATAAAATCTCATGCGGCTGGCATTCGGACTTTATGGCCACCAGCTCCTGCATTAATTTTTCATCAATGTGCAACCGGCCCGCCGTATCCAGCAGAACCACACTATAAGCATTCTTCTTGGCTTCATCGATGGCCTTGCGGCAGATATCCACCGGATCCATATCTGGCGTAGATGGATAGGCAGGGACATTAATCTCAGTAGCCAGCTTGTGTAATTGTTCTATGGCCGCAGGCCGATAAACATCCGCAGGAACCAGATACGGAGCGTATTTATTCCGCCGTAGATATAACGATAGTTTGGCCGCTGTAGTTGTTTTACCAGAACCTTGCAGCCCTACAAGCATAATCACAACTGGCGGCTTGGCCTTTAAATTAAGCCCCTCACTCTGCCCGCCTAAAAGGTCAATGAGCTCTTCATGAACTATTTTTACTACCTGCTGCCCAGGCGTAAGGCTTTTTAAAACGTCCTGACCTAAAGCGCGTTCTTTTACTCGCTGAATAAAGTCCTTTACGACCTTATAATTGACATCTGCCTCCAAAAGAGCCAGACGTACTTCCCGCAGACCATCCTGGATATTCTTCTCATCCAGACGGCCATGCCCTTTTAATTTCTTGAATACCGAGTTTAATCTATCAGAAAGACTATCAAACATAATTATTAAAGCAACTGAAGTTTAAAATGTGCTAAAGCACCCAGCAGGTACATATCATTTCCAAGGCCAGCAACAACACAATGATATATAAAAATTCAGACAAACATCACATTTCTTGCCTGGCAGCAAAAAAAGAAGTCTATCTGAATAAATAAGATAGAGACACAAGTCAATAGCTTTACACACACAATATTAACTTGGTTCTCAAGCCTTGAGCGCTTTTCCTACCGCCATCCTGATTGCATCTGCGGACCGGGCAATAATATTTTCATCCACACAAAAAGCAAAACGAACATAGCCAGGATAGCCAAAACCAGAACCGGGGACAGCCAAGACCTTTTCTTCTATAAGTATGCGTACAAATTCATGATCTTTTTCATGTGGAGCTTTGGGAAAGAAGTAAAAACCGCCCTTGGGCAGAGAAAACTCAAGGCCTGCGTTACTAAGTACCTCGGCCATAACCTTTCGCCGGAGCTCATATTTTTCTGTATCCACAAGAGAACCCAGACTCTTTAATATCAGATATTGTCCAATAACCGGCGCATTGACATAGCCAAGTATTCTATTGGTCAAGACAAGGCCGGCTAAGAGATCCTCTTTTTGTTCCATCTGCGGACAGACAGCAATATAACCCACTCTTTCCCCTGCCAAAGCCAGACTCTTTGAAAAGGAACTCACAATAACGCTATCGGCATACAAAGATAAAATTGAAGGCACTTGAACCTGATCATAGGTAAGAAATCTATAAGGCTCGTCAGAAACAAGAAGTATGGGTCTGCCAAACTGTCTACTCTTAGCCTTTAATACGTCCACCAAAGCGTTTAGTTCTTCTTCACTATAGACTTGTCCTGTGGGATTGTTTGGCGAATTGATTAGTACTGCTCTTACTTTTGGCCCAATGGCTGCCTCGAGCCCATCTAGATCAAGCTCAAAGGTCAGCGGTTTACACGGTACAGTTTTTAAAATCCCTTTGAAATTTTGCACATAAAAACTATATTCAACAAAATAAGGAGCAGGGCAAACTACCTCGTCACCCGGCTCTAAAATAGCCCGAAAGAGTGCATTTAACCCGCCTGCAGCCCCACAAGTAACTATAATATTTTGCTCTTCCAGTTCCACCTTTTGTTCTTGGCTTAAATATTTAGCCAGGGCCTGGCGCACTTCTGGCAGACCGGCATTGGGCATGTATCCCAAAGCAAACGGTTTGCTTACCTGCTCAGCTAACTCTTTTAGCCCCTGCGCCACTTCTTGCGGAGGCGGCAAATCCGGATTGCCCAAGCTAAAATCAAAAACATTTTCCGGACCATACTTTTGCTTGAGCTCCCGGCCCTTTTCAAACATCTGCCTTATCCAGGAGGACTTTTCCAGATAGGCCTCAACTTGTTTAGACAAAACTTGCATCTTTTTCCCCTTTACTCTCTCAATCTCCCTTGCCCATCATGCAGGAGATATCAGAAGGCATGATTAAATTTATAAAGAGAAATGCGCCCGCGATAAATGCAGGCGCATCCATATCTTTTAGAATGACTGGCTAAATATAATAATGGTTTTACTAAATATTATTTTATGATCTTCCACTCGCCATTCTGGATCTCGACCATTTCAAAGGCATCTTCGTTCAGGCCATTGTGGTCAGCAGGAGAGAAGTTGAAAATGCCACCGGTACCAACGAAACCAGTGATCTTTTCCAGGTTATTCCTAATGTCTGCGGGCTTAGTCGAATTGCCCATCTCAATAGCCTTCACAATAAGCTGGAAAGCATCCCAGGCATGGCCCCCAAAAGTGGAAACAGGTGTATGGAACTTGGATTCATAATCTTGAATATAGGCTTTTAAAACGGGCTTTTGCGGGTTGTCATCAGAAATCTGATCAGCCACTATGAGTCGCCCGGCCGGAAGCATAATGCCTTCGCTGGCCTTGCCTGCAAGCTCTATAAATTTTTTCGAAGCAACACCGTGGCTCATGTAAAGCGGAGTTTTAATGCCAAGCTGAACACGGTTTCTGGCAACAACAGCCGGACCAGGATTAGTACCCCAACAAATAATTGCGTCCGGGTTCTGGCCTTTTATCTTGATAAGCTGGGAAGTCATATCTGTATCTTTAGGGCCATATACCTCATCAGCCACGAGTTGAAAGCCCATGGCCGGAACCAGTTCTTTAAGGACTGCCCGGCCAGCCTGACCAAAACCATTAGAGACTGTGATAATCGCGACTTTTTTATAACCTTTACTCTTAGCGTGTTTTAAAATCTTGGTTACCGCATGCCGGTCTGACTGCGGAGTCTTAAATACCCACTTTTTTACGGGTTTAACAATTTTCTCTGCGGCAGCACAAGAAACCAGAGGGATACGAGCACGCTCAAATTTATTTACAATGGCCAGGGTATTTCCGGACGTGGTCGGTCCAATAACAGCAACCACACGATCTTTTTTGAGCAACTTATCAGCGGCAAGCACACATTTATTAACATCGGTTTCATCATCATATATTATAAGCTCAACCTTTTTGCCTAAAATACCACCCTGGCTGTTGATCTGCTCCTGAAGCATAAGGGCGGTATTTTTTTCTGGCTCGCCCAGAAAAGAGGCAGGACCGGATGCGGAGAATATCGCTCCCAGCTTAATGACATCTTCGGCAAAACCGTTGACCGTTACAGCCATACAAATAGTCAAAGTCAGATAAAAAATTTTCAGAATTTTCATAAGCCCTCCCTTGAAAAGTTTAGACAGACCCTAGGGTCTTGTTTTTGTCTGGTTTACAATTTTAAATTTTGCAGGCACCATTACACTGAATAAGCAATAAAAGCAATGGAAGCTTCACGTTAAACGAGCAAAAACCAGGTAGCCTGTATGGGCCACCATGCGATCGTCGGGACGCAAACGCTGAGGGACAGGTTTATAGCGGCGGACCAGGATCTCCAGAACCTCGATCTCGCCAAAGGGCCCTTGCTCAAGGCATTCCAGGAGCTTGCTTACCTGGTTAGTGGTAGGCAAAAGAAAACCAAGTGGTGCACCAGGTTTTAGCGCGGAAGGGATATGCTCCAGATAATCCCATGGAGTGCGTACATCCAAAAAAAGAGTATCGACATTTTCTTGTAAAAATCCTGCGCTGATATCATGATTAAACTGTTCTACCCTGCTTCCAAGACCTGCCCTGGCCAAATTCCGGGCACAGAGTTTAAAAAACTCCTCCCTGCGTTCGTAGGTATAGACTTTGCCCTGTTCGCCCACAAACCAGGCCAGGGCTGTAGTCAATGCCCCCGACCCGGACCCGGCCTCAATGACCTTGCTGCCCGGACCTATTCCCAGTTTGATTATAATATAACCAATTTCTTTAGGATAAATTATTTGCGTCTGTCTTTTGATCGATTTGATCAAATCATAAAGGGTTGGTTGCAATACAAGGTAGGGGCGGCCCAAATGGGTGGGCACTGTTTGCCCAAATCCTGCCTGCAGGACTTTTTTAAACTCTAGTTGTCCATCATGGGTGTGCAAGACATCATCTGGATGGGCGAGCTTAAAGTAACGCTTGCCCTTGGGACTAACTAACATTACCAGTTGACCGGGCTTGAGCATAAATCCTCCATATTTGGTTAAACAACTTGAGAAAATTTAATCTAACTCAACTTACTCAACTACTCAACTACTCACCCACTCAACCAAAAACAAAGGAGACTAAATGATGCGTTTCAAATATATCTTTGGTCCGGTTTTATCTTCCCGTTTGGGAAAATCCCTGGGTGTAGATCTATTGGGGGATAAAATCTGTAATTTTGATTGCCTATATTGTGAGGTAGGTAAAACTGAGGTGCATACAACAAAACGGGCGCGTTACGTGCCCAAAGAAAAAATATTTACAGAACTGAAAGAATGGTTAGAACTTGACCTGCCTAAACCTGACTTTATCACTTTGGGTGGACAAGGAGAGCCCTGCTTAAACCTGGAATTAGGAGAAATAATCCGAGGCATTAAACTCATAGCTCCAAAGATTCCGGTAGCAGTTTTGACCAACGGTTCGCTCCTTGGTGATGCCCATGTCAGAAAAGAAATAAGCCTGGCCGATGTAGTCTTGCCATCGCTAGATACTGTTGTTGAAACCGAGTTTAAAAAACTGAATCGCCCTTGTGCGGGTTTAAGTTTAAAAAAAATCATAGCCGGACTTTTAACCTGGAGAAAGGAATTTAACGGTAAAGTTTTTTTAGAAATTCTTCTAGTTCCCGGTATAAATGATAGCCTGCAGAATTTAGAGGGTTTACAAAAATTTTGTTTACAGTTTAAAGCAGACAGAGTCGACGTTGTCGGCATGACCAGGCCCGGGGCATACATCAAAAATTGTCTCTTAAGTAAAAGCACTATAGACGAGTGGCAAAAAATTTTAGGCGCAACCACCGAGCCAGTACAAAAAATTAAGAGCCAAAAGATTAAAATCCGAGCGGATGAAGACATAATTCTGGCCTCCCTTACAAGAAGACCACAAACCAAAAAGGACCTGGCCCTGGCGTTGAGTATGGGGGAGGAAGAACTCAGCGAAATTTTAACCAGATTGGAAAACAAAGGAATTGTGAAAAAAAATTATGACAGCAAGAATACAAAAGAATTTTACACAGTTGATAAGAGGTAAAAATGCCCAGTAAACAAAGAAAAAGAAAAATGTTTATCAGTGTTTTGCCAGGAGAACAAATTGAAGTGGCCCTGGCTGAAGATGGCCGTCTACAGGAATATTATGTGGAAATGTTGCATCAATCCAAGACCAAGGGCAATATTTACAAAGGAAAAATCCACAACATTGATCCGGCACTGCAGGCAGCGTTTATTAATTACGGAGGCCCAAAAAATGGTTTCCTGCAAGTGGATGAAGTCCATCCCGAATACTATCACTCAGATATCAAACCATTAAAAGGCCATAAATACCCCCCTCTGCAAAGGGTGCTAAGGCCTGGACAGGAAATCCTGGTTCAGGTGGTCAAGGAGCCAACCGGAAACAAAGGAGCCTTTTTAACAACTTACCTGTCTCTGCCCGGAAGGTATTTTGTTCTCACCCCTGGTCGGGAACAACTTGGAATTTCTAGAAAAATTACCAATGAGAAAGAAAGAGAAAGGCTGCGCAAGATTGTCGAAGAATTCAAACTGGAGACGGGTTTAGGGGTTATTGTACGCACAGCCAGTGAAGGTCAGAGTAAGGCCAGCCTGTCCAGGGATTTACAATTCCTGAAGCGGCTGTGGAAAGAGGTCCGCAAGCGAGGTGTTTCAGAATCCGCTCCGGCCCTGATTTATGAAGAAAAGGACCTGGCCTTTCGGGCAATCCGAGACTATCTGACCCAAGATGTGGCAGAAGTATGGGTCGATCATGAAGAAACTGCAGAGCAAGTGCGCGAATTTGTCTCCCTGATTTTTCCCAGACGCAAAAAAATGGTTAAATTCCATTCTGATACTGGGAAAACCTTGCTGGAGAGGTTTAACCTAGAAGGTCAACTGGCCCAGATTTATTCTCGCGAGGTGGAGCTACCCTGCGGAGCCAGATTGGTCTTTGATCAGACCGAGGCCTTGATGGCCGTAGATATCAATTCAGGGAAAATCGCGGGCGAAAAAAATTTCAAGGAGATGGCCTTTAAGGCAAATTTAGAGGCAGCTGAAGAAATTCCTCATCAACTAAGACTTCGGGATGTGGGAGGGCAGATAGTTATTGATTTCATTGAAATGAAAGACAAAAAATACATCAGAGAAGTGGAAAAAACTCTAAGGGCCGGCCTGAAATCAGACAAGGCACGCACAGAAATGAATCCCATGTCCAGGTTTGGATTGGTTCAATTGGTCCGGCAGCGTCTGGGAATATCGGCCTTGTCCGTGACCATGCAAAACTGTCCGCATTGCCAGGGGACAGGTATGGTCAGGAACTTGGAATGGCAAGCTCAGCAAGCCTTAAAGGAAATTTATCGTGGCCTGCGCCGTAAAAATTGCCCCGAACCTTTTGAGTTCAAAGCAGATCCTGAATTGGCCCTGTACTTATTGAACCAC
Organism: Desulfovulcanus sp.; assembly: GCF_982781345.1. Taxonomy (NCBI): domain Bacteria; kingdom Pseudomonadati; phylum Thermodesulfobacteriota; class Desulfovibrionia; order Desulfovibrionales; family Desulfonauticaceae; genus Desulfovulcanus; species Desulfovulcanus sp. The sequence goes on along the minus strand of NZ_CEYAEZ010000044.1, from coordinate 1,853 downwards.
AAAAGGGATAAACTCCGGGACTGGGAAATCAAGTTCGAGCGACACGTTCACATTGTGCCTAAGAAGCTAAGTTAGATAACTAGTGATGGACAAAAAAAGGGTTCTTCTTCATATTTGCTGTGGCCCTTGCGCCATTTATCCATTAACCTGCCTAAAGAAACAAGGCTATGAGGTCGTTGGCCTTTATTACAATCCCAATATTCACCCCTTGCAGGAATATGTACGGCGCAAGCAGGCACTACAGGAGGTGGCAGCCAGATTGGAGGTCAAAGTTATCTTCAAAGACGAGGATTATGACCCTGGTCTTTATCTGCGGCAGGTAGTATTCAGGGAGGAGAACCGCTGTTTTTACTGTTATCAGATGCGCCTGGAGCGGGCAGCGGCCATCGCAAAGCGAGGGAACTTTGATTATTTTACAACCACTTTACTCTATAGCAAGTTCCAAAAACACGATCAGATAGCCGGTTTGGGCCGTGACCTGGCTGGAAGCGGCAAGGTTCAGTTTTTATATGTTGATTTTCGTCAGGGGTGGAAACAAGGAATTGAAATTTCAAAAAAATGGAAAATTTATCGGCAGCAATATTGCGGCTGTATCTACAGTGAGTTTGAACGGTATAAAAAATTACTGGCAGGTCAGTAGTTACGAAACATAAAATGCTCCTCTATGTTCATTTTCCTTTTTGCCGGAAAAAATGTAATTATTGTGCCTTTTTTTCCCAGAAACTTGTGCCGGAGATGGTCCAGATTTACCTGACCAGCCTGAAAAATGAGATTATCTTCTGGTCCAATGAATTTAATTTTCCGGCTATCTCCAGTATCTATTTAGGCGGCGGCACTCCTTCTCTTTTATCTTCCGAAATTCTGGACCAGATTATTAATTGGATCAACAAATACTTTCACCTGGCTCCAGGCTTGGAATTCACTTTAGAAGCAAACCCAGAATCCCTTGATAAAAAAGAGAAGGTTTCAGCCCTAAGAAAAATTGGCGTAAATCGAATCAGTCTTGGGATACAAAGTCTAAATGATGAAGACCTGAATTTCTTGGGTCGGGTACACACGGCCAAGCAGGCACAAACTTCTTTCAGGCTTCTACGTGAAGCAGGCTTTGCCAATATCAGCCTGGATTTTATCTGGGGCCTGCCAGGCCAGACATTGCCCAAATGGCTTGGCATGTTAAAAAAAGTGGTTAAATTAAAACCAGAACATATATCCTGCTATGCCCTTACTATTGAACCCGGGACAAAACTAGCTCAAATAAAAGATAAACTCACCCTGCCTGATGAAAATGAACAGGGTAAAATGTATGTTTATGGGGGGGAACTGCTGGAAAGCGAAGGATATCTTCAATATGAAATCTCCAATTTTGCTCGAATAGGTTATTCATGTAGACACAACCAGGGCTACTGGGATGGGCAAGACTTTTTAGGCCTGGGTCCTTCGGCAGTCTCTACCATCAAAGACAAACGCTGGCAGAACCCGGCTAACATCAAGGATTATCAAAAGCTGGTAGAGCAAAAGTTTAAAGGTCTTGAATATGAGTTTTTGGATGAGAAGAAGAAAACCAATGAACTTGTTATGCTCTCCTTGCGCACCAGCAAGGGACTAAAACTTAAAACATATCGACAATTGACTGGAAAAAATTTTGTCCAAGAATATGCAACTCTGGTAAATCTGCTGCATAAAAACCATCTGATAAGACTTTGCAATGGTTATTTACGCTTGACCAAGACCGGAATGCTGGTCAGCGATACCATTATTGAACGATTTATGGAGGAGGTTTAAAGAATAAGGTTAAAAAAGCCTGTGGCCGAACCTGTTATCAACTCAATTTCCATTGTTCATTCCTGTCTTGG
>NZ_CEYAEZ010000043.1:0-21431 GCF_982781345.1 Desulfovulcanus sp. | reverse complement strand
CTCATTGCAGCCCCAATTCAGGCTCTACTCCAAACAGAAATTCCACAGTAAACGTCGAAGAGCCAAAATTTTTATACAAACGATTTGTAGCATCCATGTGGGCATTAAAAATAAAAACCGGCTTTGAGCCGGAACAGGTAAAAATCCCTAAACGTTACCTGGAAGTTGAAAACCGGGGGGATAAAATTGAACGCAACTTTCTGGAACAGCTCAAAAAGGCCTATGCCCAGGAGATCAAAAAGCTAAGTCAAAGGTAAGTGGGCGTATCCGACAGGTAGCACTGAGACCGCCCTACCCTGTTAAATCCAGCTAAGCTGGGCTGGCATTCAGCATTTAACAGCGTAAATACCCCAAGCGAACGAAGTGAGCGGGTGAGAGATTGTTTTTTAATTAGACCTAAATTGAGCGATTTTTTTGCAGTTCAAACTTTGAGATTGCTTCGCTCCACTTTGCTTAAGCTCGCAATGACAGAGGCGTTGTCATTGCGAGGGCAGCTTCGCTGCCCGTGGCAATCTCACCCATTGGTGAAAATCGCTGGTTCAAAATCTACTTTTATTCCATACATTTAATATAAAACTCAATTAAAAATCTTTCAACTTAGATTAGAAAAGAATTTACTTCAAGAGGCAACAATTTTTGTGCCTGTGCAAACACCGGATACACCCATGTTAAGTCCGTTATCGCCAAATCCTTAAATTATGATGAGACACCCAAGTCTTTCCCCAATTTTAGGTAATTTTAACCAAAATAATTTGTAATATTAAGATATTACATAAATCTTTCTTGTAAGACCCCACTCTCCACTTTGTATCCAAATTTGGAGAGTATCTGTGCCTGGACAGGGATTTATTCTTCTTACATTCTAACTGGTTTCTCTTGCCAGAATGCCAGCCAAGACAACTATGTAATGTTCGCATAGTGTTTATTATCTTATCCGTATTAAGCACAAAACTTACTTTTTAACCCATAGAATTATGAGTCGCAGCTAGGTTAGGGCAATAACACAACATAGAAAAAGGAACCAAGAAAGTATCTCAAACTAACACTTTTTCTGTTTGAATTGTCAGAAACAGTACACATGGTCCTGAAAAATATTTTGAAATTTAAGATGATAGCTCTGAGTCTATGTGGACACGATAAAAAGTCGAAAATAAGTATTAGAGCAAGGAGAAAAAATTTGAGATTTGGATTACCTTGGAATACTCTTTTTTAAATAGTGTCAGAAGCGATTATTCATACATAAGAATTGACAAAACCTTACAAAAACTTTAGCAAAATTTTTATAAATACCTAAAAAATCTGTAAAATAGTAATCTAGCAAGTTTTAATGGAGTTATAATATGATAAAGCATTTAAAAATTAGCACTCAATTGATACTATCTTTTGCCATTATTGTTTTGTTGGTCTGTTGCCAAGGATTAATGGGATTATATTTTATGAAGGAAATAAACAGAAGAACTACTGATATGTATACCCAGGAGTTAGTTCCTTTAGAAGGTTTAGATGACGTTAAGTCAGCAAGTTATAGAATCAGGGGTGATGTTTTGGCACATATTATAAGTGTGTCCATGCCAGAGATGGAAGATTTGTCAAATCAAATCAAAGAGCAGAAAAATCGAATTTATAAACAATTAGCAGAATATAGAAAGACCAGACTATCAGAAAAAGAAAAGTTGCTACTCGATAATTTTGAAAGTAATTTTAACGAATATTTAAAGATTATAGAAGATACAGCACTTCCATTGAGCAGTAAAGGAGAGAAGGAAAAGGCTAAAGAGATTGTCTTAGGTAAGGCTTTAGAAAAATTTCGTATAGCCAGAAAGGCTATAAACGATTTAATGGATTACGGTGTCAATAGAGCAAAAATTAGAAATGACAATGCGTCTAAAGACTATGCCAAAGCCAAACTTATTATGTCTTCTACTATAGCTATATCAATATTTTTTGCAATTATAACTGCTTTTTTTATTATTAAATCTATTAATAATGGTTTTAAAAAGATAACTACTATATTTAATAAAGTAGCAGATGGTGATTTTGATATTCACTTTGACATAAATAATAAAACAGAAATCGGCAAACTATTAATTCATCTTCAGGAGATGACAACGAAATTGAAGAACCTGATAGCTAAAACTCAAGAAATGGCAACAAAATCCAAACAACTAATTGCTGATATTCAACAACAAGCTGATCATTTAGTTTCTGCCAGTAACGAAATGAATCAGGTTTCTAATGATATAGACAGGGTATCTTCCGACACTCAAAATAAAGCCGAGGGAATAAAAAATATTGCCCAGTTAACTGGCGAAGAAATCAATAGCGTTGCAGCCGCAATAGAAGAAATGACCACTACAATTTATGATATATCACAAAATACCAAGTCAGTAAGAGAAACTGCGAATGGAGCTCAACAAGAAGCTGTAAATACCAAACAAACTATCGACAATTTAATTAAAGCAGCCAATAAAATCGGTGAAGTTATCGTTTTAATTGGAAACATTGCAGAGCAGACTAATCTTTTAGCACTCAATGCAACCATTGAAGCAGCAAGAGCAGGAGATGCCGGGAAGGGTTTTGCCGTGGTAGCTAATGAAGTGAAAGAGCTAGCTAAACAGACAGGAGATGCTGTTGTCGAAATAACTGAGATGGTTAAGGACTTGCAAAAAAACAGTGCTTTCGTTGGTGAAGCAGCCAATAAGATGTATCAAGTTACTGAACAAGTCAGTGAGCTGGCCACCAATGTAGCTACTGCTGTTGAAGAACAATCAGCCGCAACTAATGAAATCAGCGTAAATGCTCAAAAAGTGTCAGAAAAGGTTCAAGAATTTGTTGTTATGAGTGAAGATATAACAGATACTGGACGAGAAACAGCTCAAAGAGCCAGTGAAGTCAAAGAAAAAGCAAATAAAGTTTACCAGATTGCGTATGAACTTAAAGAGATCATGAAGAAATTTTTAGGCTAATCGCGTCGGGTGCATCCTGTGTGGTTTCGACACATATGAGACAAATTAGCTTCCAATTTTTTCCAGTTATTTTCCTGTCAATTTCAAAAAACAAGGCTCAAATTGCTGTTTTACCAAAAATTTAATAGTTAGGTTGCGTGGTTTCTGGGACAGATCCGCAAGGCCATCAGAACCAGGCCCCTGATAGCGTTTATACCAGCGATAAGAGGTAGATCTGGGGATATCGAATTTTCTGCATGTTAAAGAAACGGACTGACATTGTTCATAATGGTCAATCCATTTTTTCCTCTGTTTTATCTTTTTGACTGATTCTTTCATACGATTATTATATCCATATAAAAGTCAAAACCAGCAGCTAAAAGTGTAGCGAATGTCTTGAAACCTCACATTTAATTAGTAAGTCTCAAAATGGTGTTGAGGAGTGAGACCACGAAGGTAATCTTCTCCTTTGACCATCCTACTTACTCAACCACTTTCCTACTCAACTACTCAACCAAAGTGTAGCCAATTTTAGCCACTTCTCGCGTCCTGACCAAGTAGATGCCTTATCTCCTCCAATTCTTTTTTGATTTCCAACAGAAGGCCTGACCAGCGCTCCTGTTCTTCCAACCGCATCTTGGCCCCTTCAATGGTCAGCCTGTCTTCATAAAGGAGGGTCTTGATTTTTTTTATTAACTTAATGTGTTCTTCAGTATAAAGCCTCTGCCCTTTTGACGTGCGCAAAGGTTTAAGCTGGGGGAATTCCTTCTCCCAAAACCTGAGGACATAACTTTCCAGGCCGAGCATCTTAGCTGCCTGACCAATCTTATATAACTTTTCCTTTTTGCCCGCCATTGCTTAGTAACTCGTAGCCCTATACCTGCTTGTTTAAACAGACTATAAACTCATTCCCCTAAAACAACAAGGCGGACCCGAAGGTCCGCCTCATATTAATTCCAGCTAAAAAAACTACTGAACTTGTCTCGTCAGTACAGGGACTACCTGTGAAGTGCTTACTTCTTTAAGGAAAACGCACATCCAAATTATCCAGTACAAATTGTGCAACTTTTTGCTGTACTTTGTTCACTTCTTTATCTTTTAAAGTCTTTTCCGGATGGCGATAGGTAAAACGTAAGGTAACATTCTTTTCTTTTGCTCCTTCAGGCTGATAAATATCAATCAGGGTCACATCCTCCAAAATCGACAATTTCAGTTGTTTAATGACTTCCAGAATGCGACCGTACTGAAGGTCTAAAGGAGCAACTATGGTCATATCGCGGCGGACTACCGGAAACTTGGGAATGTTCTTAAATTTAATCACCTGGCCATGATAGATTTTCTGCATTAAATCCAAATCAAAATCAGCATACCAGACAGCACTTTTGGCCTTGTAAGCCTTAGCAAGCTCCGGCTTCAGCCGACCCAGAAAACCTATTGCCACGGAATCAACTTCACAAGTCACGCAAGGGCTTAAGTAAGGATGATCCTCTACAAGCTTAAACTCGGCTGTAGGAGATCTAAAGGCAAACAAAAAGTGGTCTGCCAACCCCTTTATATCGGTATAATCGACTTCTTCATCTTTAAACGGCCAATGAGGTGCATGTCTTTGCCCATAAAGAAGAATGCCCAAGCGGTTATTTTCTCTTGTCTTGGTATCACTTTCCTTGTCCTGGATAAAGGTATGGGCAATCTCAAAAAGTCTCAGACGCTTATGGCCCTGACCTATGTTTACTTTTAAAGTTTGTAAAAGACCCGGCAAAAGATCCGGCCGCATGACATTTTGCTCTTCAGTCAGGGGGTTGCAGATTAAAACGCGGCCTTCCTCGGCAATACCCAAAAGATCCAGGTCCTGTGTACCAACAAAGCTGTAGTTTATGGCCTCCTGCAGACCCAGCCCCAAGGCCCACTTCTTGACCTTTAAAGTGAAGGCATAATCACGGTCGATATGTTCTTCATCCAAGGACTTGCTAACCCTGGGCAGGTGGGCAGGGATCTTGTCTAGACCATAAACCCGGCCCACTTCTTCAATAAGATCCACTTCCCTTTCAAGGTCCAGACGGTAGCTGGGAGGAATAACCTTCCATTTAGACCCGTTTTCCTCGACCACACAGCCGAGTTTGGACAGGGTTTTGGCACAAAAGGCTTCATCTATATCCAAGGCTAGATATTCACTAGCCCGCTTTGGTCTAAAATCTATCTGGCAGCTAACAAATGGCCTGGGCTCGGCTTTGGCTACACCTTTTGCAACTTTGCCCCCGGAGAGGGTAGCCATTAAATAAGTTGCCCTGTCCAGGGCAAAGGCTGAACCTACCTGATCCACTCCCCGTTCATAACGGAAAGAAGCCTCGGAACTAATACCTAACCGGCGTGCGGTCTTTCTGATTGTCGGGGGGTTAAAAATCGCGCACTCAAGCAGGACTTCTGAGCTTTTCTCATTGATTTCACTATTGGCTCCGCCCATAATTCCTGCTAAACCCACCGGCTTTTCTGAGTCCCAGATGAGCAGGTCAGAGTCTTCCAGTTTGCGAACCTGATCATCCAAGGTCACAATTTCCATGCCTTGTTTTGCTCTTGCCACTCGAATGGTTTTCCCGGCTAGAAGCTCCCGATCAAAAGCATGCTGAGGCTGACCCAACTCCATGAGCACGTAATTGGTCACGTCAACAATATTATTGATGGGTCTTATGCCAACAGCCATCAGCCTGTAACGCATCCAGGCGGGGCTCTGCTTTATCTGACAACCAGTCAGAATCCTGGCCTGATAAAGAGGGCAAAGATCAGGGTCATCTATAATTATCTCAACTTCCCTGGTGCAATCCAGATCGGCATCTTCCTCAAGCTCGAACTTGGGAAGGTTTAATGGCAAATCAAAAGCAGTGGCTACCTCCCTGGCCAGTCCCAGAACACTTAAACAATCTGCCCGGTTGGGAGTAACGCCAATGTCAAAAACACATTCATCAAGCCCTAAGGCCTGAACCAGAGGTGTGCCTGGCTTTAGCCCGTCATCAAGGACCATGATACCGGATGCATCAGTGCCAAGCTCAAGTTCGGTTTCCGAACAGATCATCCCTTCCGAAACCTCTCCTCGAATCTTGGCCTTTTTAATCTTAAACCCGGCAGGCATGGTTGTCCCTACCAGGGCCACCGGGACCTTCTGACCCTTTGCTACATTTGGCGCGCCACAAACAATGGGTAAAACCTGCTCCCCTACATCGACCCGACACAAAGACAAATGATCTGAATTAGGATGTGGAACACATTCCAGTACATGACCGACTACGACCCCGGCCAGGTGTGCAAAAGGCTCGATTATCTCTTCAACTTCAAGACCGAGCATGGTCAGTCTCTCGGCCAGTTCTTCTATAGAGCCTTCATAAGGGGTAAATTCGCGCAACCAATTTAAACTTAAAAGCATGGACTCCTCTGTTTTTAAGTATATATTAAATATTAAGAATATTAAGTATTGAGTGTTAAGTTGTAAGGTTGAAGTTTTATTAATGATCGGAAATTTAACTTTAATTCTGAAAATATAGAAAATATTACACTTAAACTTCCATCGTCATTCTGAGCGAAGCGAAGAATCTCAGCGAAGTGAAGGCCTGTCCTGAGTAAAGCGTAGGAACTCAGAGACCCTTCTCTGACGCTCAGGGTGACGTTAACCTAAGGTACTTTCACGGTAAAACTTAACACTCAATAAATGTTAAACAAATTGCTGCAAGAAACGAATATCATTTTCAAAAAACATGCGCAGATCGCCAATACCGTATTTGAGCATGGCTATCCGTTCCACACCAAGTCCAAAGGCAAAACCACTATATTTTTCAGTATCGTAATCCACCATTGCAAATACTGCCGGATCAATCATTCCGCAGCCTAAGATCTCCACCCAGCCTGTTTCTTTACAAACTCGACAGGTCTGGCCATCTATTTTCCCCTCACCACCACACATTACACAACTGATATCTACTTCTGCGCTGGGCTCGGTAAAAGGAAAAAAGCTTGGGCGGAAACGTACCCTGGTCTTGGGCCCAAAAATTCGGTGCAAGAAGGCGGTTAATGTCCCTCTGAGGTCGGCCATACTCACCTGAGTATCAACCAGAAAACCTTCTATCTGGTGGAACATTGGTGTGTGTGTTAAGTCAGAGTCTCGACGATATACCTTGCCCGGAGCCACGGCTGCAACCGGTGGCTTGCGTTTAAGCATGGTGCGGATCTGCAAAGGTGATGTATGGGTACGTAACAAAATTTTATCTGTGATATACAGGGTGTCCTGCATATCCCGGGCAGGATGTTCAGGCGGAATGTTCAGGGCTTCGAAATTGTAAAAATCGTTCTCTACTTCCGGTCCGGAGACCACATCAAAACCAAGCTGTATAAAGACCGAGCAGATATCTTCTATTACCCTGGTTATTGGGTGAAGGGAACCTACATCCGGATTTCGGCCCGGAATGGTTGGATCAAACGTGGCCAAATCCAGGCGATTCTTTTGCTCTTCAAGAGACTCTTTTTTCTCTTCGAAAAGTTCGTGCAGCTTATTCTTTATTTCATTGGCCTTTTTCCCGGCCTGGGGGCGATCTTCTTTGGACAGTTCAGGCAAGCGGGACATTACCTGAGCAAGACGACCCTTTCGCCCCAGGTACTCAACCCTGATCTTCTCCAACTCCTGGAAAGAAGAAGCCTGACCCAGGCTTTGCTCAAGCTCCTGGATCAGGCCTTCTAAATCCTGAATTATATCTTTAACTGATATCATCAATTTGCCCTAGCTTTTACCATTTCCGCAAGTTTGGCAAAAGCAGCCTTTTCATTAACAGCCATGTCCGCAAGGACCTTTCTGTTAACAGCCACTCCAGCCTCGTTTAAACCGTGCATGAACCGGCTATATGAGAGACCATACTCTCTAGCAGCGGCATTAATACGAACAATCCACAACTTGCGAAAATCCCTTTTTCTCTGTTTCCTGTCTCTGTAAGCATAACAAAGGGCTCTTTCCACTGTCTCACGGGCGGTACGGTACAACTTGCTCCTTGCACCGCGATAGCCCTTGGCCATCTTCAAATATTTTTTATGCCTCCTGTGGGCAGTTTTTCCTCTTTTTACACGCATTGCTTTCTCCTCCTAAAAAATAAAACTAAAATGAATTAGGCAACAACTTTTTAACCTGCTTAATGTTGGCACTGTCTACAAGTGCAGGCTGGCCCAATCTTCTTTTTCTCTTGGCATTCTTCTTGGTCAAAATATGCCTTAAATTTTGTCTTCTTCTTCTAACCTTTCCGGAACCAGTCAGAGAAAAGCGCTTGGCCGCACTTCTGTTTGTCTTGATCTTAGGCATGTTATCCTCCCTATTAAAAAGCTCAAAACTGAAAGCTTAATGTCTTATTAAATTTAACAAAAAAATCGGCTAACCTTTTTTCTTTCCAGCAATCGGAGAGAGGATCAAGTTCATTGTCCGACCCTCAAACTTTGGCTGCTGCTCAACCTTAGCAATGTCGGAGAGCATTTCAACTATCTTCTTTAAAATTTCTAAGCCGCGATCCTTATGGGCCAATTCCCTGCCGCGAAAAAAAACAGTTACCTTGCACCTGTCACCCTTTTCGATAAACCTGCGAATATGCCGGACCTTGGTCTGCAAATCGTTTTCATCCGTCTTGGGGCGAACTTTTATTTCCTTGAGTTGGATCTTGGTCTGTTTCTTCTTGGCTTCCTGTTGCTTTTTTTGCTGCTGATACTGGAATTTACCATAGTCCATTATCCGGCATACCGGCGGATTAGCATTAGGCGCAACCTCAACCAAGTCAAGCCCCATTGCCTGAGCATGTTGCAAAGCCTGGGCAATATCCATGATACCAAGCTGCTGCCCATCAACATTAATCACCCTAACTTCTTTGGCCCTGATCTGCCTATTCCGTCGAGCCTTAATAGAGGTATCTATAGCTCATTCCTCCCTTTTTAAACGGTTCATCCATATCTTCTATAATTAGGTCAACCACTTCTTGAAGTGTCTTCATGCCCAAATTTTTCCCTCCGCGCAAGCGAACATTGACACTAGATTGCTCTATTTCTTTCTCGCCCACAATAAGCATATAAGGGATCTTTTCCATCTGAGCTTCACGCACCTTATATCCTAACTTTTCATTGCGCGTATCCAACTCCACTCTTATCCCGGCCTTGCGCAAATCCTTATAACATTTTTCCGCATACGGCTTGTGAGCATCGGTAATGGTCAGAATCCTGGCCTGTACAGGAGCCAACCAGGTAGGAAATGCACCGGCGTAATGTTCAATAAGCACACCTAAAAAGCGCTCAATCGCTCCTAAAACAACCCTGTGCAGCATCACCGGCCGATGCCTCTGACCATCCTCGCCAATATAGACCAGGTCAAAACGCTCAGGCAATGTAAAATCGCATTGTATTGTGGCGCACTGCCATTTTCGCCCCAGGGCATCTTTTAGTTTTACATCAATTTTTGGACCATAGAATGCGCCATCGCCCGGACAAATATCATATTTTAAACCGAGTGAATCGAGTGCCTGGGTTAAAGCCTTGGTCGCGCGGTCCCAATCTTCATCAGAGCCAATGGACTTTTCCGGCCTGGTACTAATTTCCATCTCATATTCAAAATCAAATAACCGCATGATATCCTGCACAAATTGCAAGACTCCGGTTATTTCGTCCTGGAGCTGATCCGGGCGGCAAATAATGTGTGCATCGTCCTGGGTAAACTGGCGCACACGAAGTAGCCCATGCAAAACACCTGATTTTTCATGGCGATGAACAGTACCTAATTCAAAATAACGCACGGGCAGGTCCCGATAACTGCGCATCCTGGACTTATAAATAAGCATGTGGGCCAAGCAGTTCATGGGTTTGATTCCATAGACCTGGTCGTCAATCTCGGTAAAATACATATTCTCCCGATAATTATCGTAATGACCAGACCTTTCCCACAACTCACGCCTTAAAAGCTGTGGCCCCTGAACAATCTCATAACCTCGTTTTAGATGCTCTTTACGCTCAAAATCCTCCAAAATAGCCCGTATTAATGCCCCTTTGGGATGAAAAATAGGCATTCCGGGACCAGCCTCTTCAGAAAAGCTGAAAAGATCCAGTTGAGGACCAAGCTTCCTGTGATCACGCTTCTTGGCCTCTTCTAACTGATTCAAATATTTTTTTAACTCTTTTGGGCTCGCAAAGGCAGTACCATAAATTCTCTGCAGCATGGGCTTATTCTCATCGCCTCGCCAATAAGCCCCAGCAACAGACGTTAACTTAAAAGCTTTTAAATAGCCAGTAGAAGGAATGTGCGGGCCGCGACAAAGATCGACAAAATCGCCATGCCGATAAATAGTCACCCTGGCATCTGAAAGTTCATCCAGGATCTCTAACTTGTAGGTCTCATTCATGCCAAGAAAAAGCTTCTTGGCCTCTTCCCTGGACAATTCTTCGCGCTCAAAAGGAAGGTTTTTGGCCACGCTCTCTTGCATCCGGGCCTCTATCTTTTCCAGATCCTCCGGAGTAAAGGGGCGCTCATAATCAAAATCGTAGTAAAAACCGTTTTCAATGCTAGGGCCAATGGTCACCTTGGCCGTAGGGAACAAATCTTTAACAGCCTCGGCCATAATATGGGCGGCACTGTGGCGCAAAATTTCCAGACCTTCCGAGGAGTCTATATAGATAGGCTCTATCTCTGCACAATCTTCCGGAACCCGACGGGTTAAATCAAAAAGCTGCCCATCACATTTGCAGGCCACTACCTGCTTTCTTTTTTTGTTGGACAAACTAGCTTTTAAAACATCTGCAAAGGTCTGGCCGGACTCGACCTGAACATCTTCCTGCACGCCAATTATCTTGACCATTTTTTCCTGCCTATAAACAGATTAGGGAGGCTTAAGGCCTCCCTAAATAATTTCATTGGTGGTAGGCGCGAGGAGATTTGAACTCCTGACCCCTTGCGCGTCAAGCAAGTGCTCTCCCCCTGAGCTACGCGCCTACAAAAAGTAGAAGACCCCTAGCAGAGCCAGGCGAGTATTGTCAAGAAATCTATTCAAAATTTTTCGAGCTATTAGGGACAATGATGAGCCTGCAAAAGCTTGTCTGGTCAATTTTATAGCTCACTGATGGAAAGGGAAATCTTAAAACTTCTGCTCAGCTCTCGAACAAAGTTACACTATTCAATGGTTTCGTGTCAAACAAGAGCTGAGTGCATCCGATGGGTGCACTTGGGTTGAGTAGTTGAGTAGGTGAGTGATTGACTAGGTAGGATGGTCAGTGGATATGGGATTCCTTAGTAGAGTTTTTCCCCTGATTGCCGCCAGATTCTGAATTATTATCATTGCACAGACCATCTGCACAGGTTTGATTACTTTATGACAAAATTTTGCTAAATATAAACAAGAAAAGGGAAAACAATTATTTTTATATAGAATAGATAAGCTCAACTAAAATTTATTTCTTAGGCTAACCAAATTTTTAGGGAAAGACTAAATTTTCATTAACCATTTAAAATGATATATGTTTTTAATAAAGTTAGTCTTTGTAATCATAATTTAAAATTGTCAAAAGTCTATTTTTTTCATTTTTTTCTTGATACAAAATTGTGTTAATGTTATTTTAATTTTATACTTTATAGATATATAAATTTATATTAATCAATTAAAAAATTAGTATATCGGGCCGAGTAAGCGCCCTATGTCTTCCTATACATTTTCATGTGAGCTCTTGTGCAATACAATGATTGCAGCCTTGGTGCGTTGGCTATATGTGATAGATAATGGGAATGGCCAAACTCATCAATTGAAGTTAAAGGTTTCAAATTCAATGCGCTCGCTGGATTTGTATACGGATTAACTGCCATCTTGATAGTTATTTTAACCGTCAAGTTCGACTACAATAAAGAACTACGGAAAATAATCCAAGCAAAAAATAAAGAGATTGCGGCATTAAAGGAGGGGCAAATAATGGAATTCTTCGTCTTTAGACTCAACAAATTAAAAATTCTGAACAACCGTGAGTGGGGCCCTGGCGAGCTGAAGATACTAAGTTTCATCACCGGTGAAGACGTAAATCTTCCCGTGCTGGATGACCTGCTGCGCACAACAGATCCGGAGCGAAAAAAACAACTGATCAAAGTCGCTGCCCAATCGGTTTTGAGTTCAAAGGTCTTAATGCAACTGGACAACGTAAGAGACGATCATCAAATGACATTCGGCGACACAGGTTATGCGCTGTATACCGCACAAAAGATACCTGTATCGTTCAACTGGTCTCTAATGATTTTTGAAATTGATGAGGATGTAAACAATCTCGGACGGAAAATAGATAATGTGATTAAGACACCAGAATTCGATGGTTTCGTGGACAACATTTTAGCTCTGGCCAGCGCTGCAGCAAACCCTGCTGCTGCAGCTGGAGTTGCTATTGCAAAGTACGTGTTTGGCTTAATTGCAAATACGATGATAGAGAACAAAGACGACCAGGTGGGGTTAGTTTATCAGTCATTTAATCGATTTGAACATTACCCCCACGGAGAGAGAAAGCGTGATGATGTTCCAGATCTGAGCAATAACGTGCTGATTGACTACTCTATTTTTGGGACGACTTACGAACCATAAAGTTCCCTAACCAATAGGATTAAGAGCCTGTGGCCAAACCCTATTCTTACCCGCTGATTGAAAGTCTTGGTTTCTGAAATGCATTGCGACCGGCAAGTCGCCGGGCGCACTTGCCTGCGTCCATCTGCGTGCGTCTGCGGTTAAAATATAAGCTTTCATAAATTGGAGGATTTTGGGGCAGGCGAATTTAAAATCAAACTAGGAACCTCAGAAGAAGAACCCATGATTCAAATCATTAATGCCACTAAAGGCGAAAATCTTAAGGAAATTCGAAGACTTTTTGATGAATATTCGTCCACATTAGGTTTCGAACTAGATTTTCAGGACTTTAAAGAGGAGTTAGCCAATCTTCCTGGCCACTATGCTACGCCAGAAGGCCGTTTGCTGATTGCCACACGTCAATGGCGGGTAGCCGGATGCGTGGCGCTAAAAAACTTGACAGATGATATATGTGAGATGAAAAGGCTATATGTCAAAGCACAGTTTCGAGGCTTAGGTGTTGGAAGAGCCCTTGCAAAACGTATTATTAAAGAAGCTCGGGGAATTGGTTACAAACGCATGCGCTTAAATACGGTTCCGTCAATGGAAAAGGCCAGGATGCTATACGAATCTCTTGGTTTTAGAGAGATCCCTTCCTATCAATATAATCCGATTGAAGACGCTGTTTTCATGGAACTGACTCTAACGCATAATTTAGAGCTTTTTACCTATCATAATTAAGGAACCTTATCTAAACACTTCAAACCGGACCTGAGAAAGCCTGACAACTTTTCCCCGACCAGCTAAGCTCAAGATTATGAAAAAACAATCCTTTTGGGGTGTTGGCCCTGTAATTATTATCCCAGGCTATTTGGCTCTCATCATTACAGCCCAAATACCGTATAGTATTCCCTTGTTTCAACAAGGCTTTTTAACTATCTTTTTGGGCGGAATCTTATGCTCCCTTGGCGCACTATTTGTCGTACTGGGAGCATATCAAATCAAAAAAGCACGCGATTCGAACACATTGATGACGGAAGGGCTTTATTCATTAACCAGAAATCCCATCTACTGTGGCCATATTTTTTTCATTCTTCCCGGGATCTCGATTATTATTAATAACGGGTATAGTCTTGTTTCAACAATTATCTCCTATATTCTTTTTAAAATTTTTATTACAAAAGAAGAAGATTTTCTTAAAGAAACCTTTGGAGAAAGGTTTGCTGAATATTGCAAAAAAGTAAATCAAATATTTCCATTTCCCAAATTGTAAATCTCTATGTTCAGGCTATGATATTTAATTTTTCAATCCATATTGTCCAATATCATTTCCATTCCTCAAACTGAGCTTGAAGGCCACTTGTCTAGCAATCAAGCAGAAATTATTGTTATGTTTATTGCTTGAATTTACTAAAACCTGAGACAGGAATCATGAGGAGGTATTGTATGAAAAAAATTGGAATTATAGGTGGGCTAGGGCCGGAATCAACCATTGACTACTATAAAGGAATTATCACTGCTTTCCAAAAGCAGCGGGGAGGTTTGGCCTCTCCTGAAATGATAATATACAGTGCAAACATAACCAAACTTATGGAGTTGATCGAAGCCAAGGAATGGGAGAAGCTGACAGACTGGCTGGCCGGGATGATAAATTCCCTTTATAGTGCAGGTGCGGACTTCGCCGTAATCGGGTCGAACACCCCGCATATAGTCTTTGACAGGGTAAAACCGAGATCGCCAATACCAATACTGAGCATCGTCGAGGAAACATGCCGAACAGCTCAAAGCCTGGGGCTAAAGAAACTAGGGCTCATGGGCACAAAATTCACCATGCAATCTGACTTTTTCAAGAAGCCGTTTCATGATAGGGGCATGTCAGTAGTTGTTCCCAAAGAAGAAGATCAGCAATTCATCCACTACAAACTCATGTCTGAAATTGAACTAGGTATCATAAAAAACTCGACCAGAGATGAGCTCTTATCCATTGTCAAAAAGATGATAGACAAAGACTCGATAGATGCCTTGATCCTTGGCTGCACCGAGCTTCCTATGATCCTCGATAAAGACAAATATGGGATTCCTTTTCTAAACACAACCGCTATCCATATTGACAGCATCGTACGATATTGCCTCGGAGAATAAACGAAAAAGAGCTCATCCGGCAACCAGACGCACAAGAATGCCCGCGGTCTGTTATAACTTATTCAAAAAAGGATGCGTAATGATTAATGTCCAAATATTGGTTATGCTTGTCAGTGGAATTCTGGTAGGAATCGGAGCCTCGTTTACCGGATTAGGAGGCGGTTTTCTGATGGTTCCACTGTTACTCTTCCTTGGCTATTCTGCACAAAAGGCAGTGGGCACATCGTTCCTTGGTATCCTTATCATCTCAATCTCAGCCCTGATTGCACACAATAAACTGGCTAATGTTGATTATAAACTAGGCGTTGTCCTTGGTATTGGAGGAATCATTGGTGCACAAATCGGGGCGCGGCTGGTTGAGCACATCTCCACTGCGAATTTCAAGAAAGTCTTTGCCCTCATTCTCTTTTGCCTGGCAGCATATCTTTTCGTAAAAAAATAAAATGCCTACCAAATTTTATACCAAGCCCCCTAAAGAGTCTGTGGCCAAACCTTATTTTACTCGCTAAGTGAAAGGCTTGGTTTCTTGAACGCATTACAAACGGCTTGGACAAAATAACTCATCATGGATTTTACAAAGGTAGGATTATGAAACTTCGCTTCATCGCCCGCATGCCCAATAGGCCCGGAGCCTTGCAACGGGCCGCAAAGATCATTCACAAATATGAGGGCAACATCAGCCGCATCCACTTTGATGATCGCATTGACCCCCACACTGCCTTTTTCGAAATAACGGTATACAGTCAAGAGGCTGTCGAGAACATTCGCTCTGAGCTTCACAAAATCGGTTATTTGCAAGAATCACTGGAGCCTATCGGGTTTCTAAAGTTCAATATCTTTCTGCCTAACAGGCCGGGGGCACTTGTTGAATTTCTGAACCATACCACCTCGAGTAAAGCCAATATCGCCTTTCTGGACTTTGACGAAAAGGGCAAGCATCCGGACAGAGTCACTGTGGCCCTAACCATAAAGAACAGCAAGGTAATTGACAGGTTACTAAATGACCTTAAAAACCGTTATCGTATTGAAATCCTGGAATACGATCCCAGGGGTAAACAACTTGACAATACGGTCTTTTACCTCAAGTTCGCCCAGGAGCTGCGGGAAATTATCGGTGAGGCTGAAGATACATTTCTGCTCAAGCTCATCTACGATATTAACCACATAGTGCAAGAACTCACCAACCTTAGACAGGATCCTCATAAAGTTTTCGACAGCATCCTGGCCACGGGAAGAAGCCTGCGGGATACTACGGGAGCAGGATTCTATGCGGATGTCCAAAGGATTCAGCTCCTCGATGATGTCCAGCTTTTCTGCTTCCAGCTCCCCTGCGGCGGAAATATCTTTATAATCAGCGCAGGGGACGAGATGGCCATGATAGACACTGGATTTGGCATCTATCACCCTGATGTGACAACCATGCTCCAGAGATATGGCCTTGGTGATCTAAGCAAGCTCAAACACATATACATAACACACGCAGACGCGGACCACTCCGGCGCAGGTGGCTTTTTTTCCACTCCAACCCACATGCACCAGGGGTCTTCAGAGGTCATAGACAGAACCAACAGGGCCTATGGTTCCAAAATAGAATCTTCCATTCTGGAGGAAGTATATACTAAATTGATTACCCTCTTTTCCAATTTTACTCCGCCGACAAGGCGAGAGATATTTCCAACCCAAGTACTGGATCTTCAAAATATTTTTCCGGTAATCCAACGTTTTTCAGTAGGGCCTTTGGAGTTTGAGGTGCTGGAGAGCCTTGGAGGTCATACATTCGGTCATGTCTTTTATTTGTGCCGAAAACACGGTCTGCTTTTTACTGGAGACAGTCTAATTAATTTTGATAGCTTCACTGAAGAACGGAAAAAATACGCCACTCTGGCCACGATCCTGATGACCTCAGTAAATGTAGACAGTGATACCGCACGCAAGGAGAGGATGGCCCTTTTGGAAATCGCCAAAGAGGTGGACAAGGAGCTACGACCTTCCGGCAGAAGATGTCTTATCTGCGGTGGTCACGGTGCAGTTTCATCGCTTGCGGAAGACGGTTCCGCGCTGGTAGTTCCGGCTGAATATCCGATAGAACACTATACCCACAACTGTTAGGCTGGATTCAACCCCTTGCAAAATGATTGGAAATAAACATGGCCTCTTAGTAAGATCTCTGACCATGAAACAACCACAAAAAACAGGATAAACTTATGAATTATCCTCAACCTCTATCCCAATCTTCTCCAGCCTATCTTTCATCTTGTCCCAATGTGAGCCCTGCCAGTAGATTTTATAGCACCCCGGACAGTGGTAAAACTTGTAAAAATATTTTTTAGTCCTTGGCTCCAAAAGATGCAGGATTTTCTCCTTGGCAATGGGCTGCAAAAGCTCATTGCACCTGAGGCAACGGGAAAACAGCCTCTTTGGTTTTAGTCCAAAAAAATGAACGACCTCTTTTAACTGACTATCCGGATCAAGCGCTTGCACCAAACGTCCATAGACTATATTTTTTCTTTTTAAGAGCCCCCTATCTCTAGAGAGAACTATACGTCCATCCTTATGGGCCAAAAGAGCAATCTCTTCATCTCTAAGTCTCGGCTCAAACAGTGTGTCCATGCCCATCATGCGCAAAAGCATGGCCAGTTTGCCTATATTGCCATCCACAATAAACTTGACTTCCGGCAAGGGAACAGGCCTTAATTTAGTAGGGCGGGTCACATCAACAGGAGGAGTATGGGCTAAAACATAGATCTTTTCTCCTCCTTCCGGGAGATAATCAAAATTTATCTCTTCCTGATCAAGGGACAGTTTACCTACTTCGGTATGCGGAACACCTAACGCCTCGATAATGTCCTTGATGGATGCGCGGCGATCTAAAAGATAGTTAACCTCTGTTCCGGACCTCTTTAAAAAAAAAGCAAGCGCTTGATCAAAAAACAGGTGAATGTGTTCTGGCACTTTATACCCCTTGTGCACTACCTTAAATCGGTTTATGTTTTTTGTTCAACTTTCAACTGTTATTAATTGTTATTTGCAGATAGACATAATAACAGTTAATAAAAAAATAATCTGGAGGGCAGATGTCAGTAGGGTTTTATCTTCTTCTAATCATTTTTATACTCCTTGGGCATTTCATTTTGAATGCCTATCTTAACTATCTAAACTTAAAAAGCCTTGACCCAAGCCTCCCTTCCGAATTTAAAGATATTTTTGATCCGGAACTCTATGCTCGTTCCCAAGCCTACACCAAGGCCACGACAAAATTAGAACTTATCGAATCTTTTTTCTTCCTCGCCTTAACGCTCTTGGTTATTCTCTCCGGCACATTTAATAAACTTGATACCTTTGTGCGCTCTTTTGAGCTGTCCGAGCCTTTAACAGGGCTTTTATTTTTCGGGCTAATTTTCATCATAGCCGATGTCTTGAGCCTTCCTTTCGATCTGTACAAAATTTTTGGCCTGGAAGAAAAATTCGGCTTTAATAAAGTAACCCCGTCCTTGTTTATCCAGGACAAAATCAAGGCTTATGTCCTTACCATCATTTTGGGCAGCCTTCTTCTCTGGCCCATTCTCGTATTCTTTCAAAAGCTAACCACCTGGGCCTGGCTTTTTTGCTGGCTGACCACTATCTGTTTAATGCTCATCATCCAGTATCTGGCCCCAACATTTATTTTACCACTTTTCAACAAGTTCACCCCTATTGAGGACGAGGAACTAAAAGAAAAGATATTAGCCCTGGCCAAAAGATGCGGGTTTAACTTAAAAGGCATCCATATCATGGACGGCTCTAAACGTTCAACTAAGGCCAATGCCTTTTTTACAGGCTTTGGAAAGTATAAACGCATTGCCCTGTTTGATACTTTACTAAATAATCACAGCCATGAAGAGATTCTAGCCATTTTAGCCCACGAAATAGGACATTTCAAAAACAAGCATATCCACAGAAACTTGGTCATGTTTTTTCTCCAGACAGGCTTGACCTTTTTTATTTTGAACCTCTTTATACACAATGAACAGCTAACCCAGGCCATTGGCTTTTCCCAGCACTCAACTTACGCGGCTATTTTTTCCTTTGCTCTTATCTATCCCCCAATCTCCCTTGTTCTAGGCCTTTTGGCAAACTTTATCTCTAGAAAACACGAATTCCAGGCTGATGCCTTTGCAGCTCGAAATACATCGCCGGAGGATTTAATCTTCGCCTTAAAAAAATTGTCCAAATCCAATCTATCCAATCTTACTCCCCACCCTTTATATGTATTTTTTAACTACACACATCCACCTGTACTGCAAAGAATACAAGCTTTAAAAGGTAAAGAGGCTGGAAGGCTTTAGAGACTAAAAGCTCAAAAAAGGAGAGAAAAAAATGGACATCATTTATGTCAAAACCAACACCAGGGAAGAGTTAAAAGACATTACCGCGGAAATTGCCGGGCTTGTGAAAGCCAAGGGTTACACAAACGGAGTCTTGACCATCTATAGTCCACATACCACCGCGGGAATAACAATCAATGAAGGGGCCGATCCTTCCGTGGTACGAGACATAATCGTCACCTTGCGCAAACTGATCCCTCACAGTGGAGACTACCATCATTTGGAGGGCAACAGTGATGCCCATATCAAGACCAGTCTCATGGGCCCGTCCGCGCAGGTCATAGTAGAGGATGGAAAACTCTGTTTAGGCACTTGGCAAAAAATCTTTTTCGCCGAGTTCGACGGTCCAAGATCCCGCAAAGTGTGGGTTAAATGGTGCGGATGCTAGCGAATGAATGGCCGTGACCATATAAGGCGATGAAAGATATGCGCCGCAAATGAGGAAATTGAAAAGTCCAGAAGGCCTGATCGAGCTACTCTAAGGAGTTACCGCTCAGGATAAAGAGCTACTGGAGGAGGTGAAAATCTAATGGCCGAAAAAAATGTTATCTCTCATCATATTTTTATGTTTCCGTTTACAATTGACGCCAACTCTGCCTCCTTCCTGGAGAAGGTAGAAGACAGCCTGCTAAAGAATAGATGGGAAAGAAAAGGATTTTCACCGCAAGATAACAATGCAAGGTACAGCGAATTTTTTTATTTTCATACTTTTGTGCGGGACGTGATCTTTGATCGGGCCAACCTCCAGGACCAAAATGGTGTTATGAAATATTTCAACTATCCCCTGGGAGAAAATCCTGTCTTTAAAATCTATATTAATAATAAAGATAATAAACAGGAAATCTATGAACTTAAAATCAAAAAAATCAGCCTGCGCATCGTTGAAACCCAGGTTGGGATTTTAGCACTGGAACTGGAAAATCATGATTACCACAACTTTGACGACATAATCAAAATTAACGATTATGGCAGACGCATTTATCCACAATTTCTGGGTAAAGAAGAAGATGGTGGCATAAAATGTACAAAAAAAGCCTTCCTGGCAGATAAAATAGAAGTAGATTTTGGCCTCGGAGAAGACCCTGTCATTGAAAACTTTTCAGAAGATGAATTTCAGAAAGACCACCTGGTAACAGCTAGCTATATCCAAAAATTGCTAGGCAACGATTTTACAACCAATCCAAAAGAAAAAGACGAAGGCAAGATGATTTATGAGCCTGTTATTGATGACCGCATGTTCGTGGTCTGCTGGCACGGCTCTGATTCTCTGGCCCGGGAACTGGTGAAACCCACAAAGGACGGTGACCTGGCGTATGAAACTTCTGATAAATGGTTTAGATTTATTTTCTCAGACGGCCAATCTGTAACCTGTCCCAACGAAAAATTACGCAAAAAAATTCTAACTGAAAGCACCTACACACGATGGATAACCGAATCAGAAGGGACCTTTTATGGTCTTAGCCGTACAAGTCTCGTTTGCCTGAGTCCCAGATCAGACTTTCGTTACAATGTAATTCGAGAGCATATGCGCAGGCACTATGCCCAAATGGCCGCCATCCTTCTAACCCAACGCGCCAGCTTGCTCAGGTTTTCAGACCGTGTGGCAAAAATTAGTCATGAGATACACAAATTAAAAAATCTGCAAGCAAACAAGGATAAAAACAGAGATGAACCGGAAATAAAAGAAGTATCAGAGAAAGTATCTGAGCTTCATGCGGCATACATCAGCTTCATCAACCTACTCTGGTTTACAGAAATCACTCCTCAGGACCAGGGCATAGAGATGTATGATATGGCTGTAAAAAATATGGACCTAAAAGACGGCTTAAAAGAGCTCCAGGGAGAAATAAAAGAACTTTACGAATACGTCAGCCTGACACAGGATCGCCTGGAAAACCAGAAAATGAATACCTTAACAGCACTGGGTGCAGTTTTCTTGCCCTTAACTGTTGTCACAGGTATTTTTGGCATCAACCTGTATTTTATGGAACATGGTTTGACCTGGTTGTTTCGCAACAGTAGTTTTCAATATTTTTTCAGTATTGTAATATTTTGTGCTATGTCGTGGCTTGCATACGCGATAATGCATTCCATGCTGAAACAATTCAACAAAGGCACAGGCAATATATCAGACTATATTACATTAAAATTTATAAAAATTATTGGAAAAGATATGTTAAAAAAAATAACTTCCCGCAAAAGCTAGACAACCGAAAGTGACGCAGCTTGCAAAAATAATTCACAACCCTAGCAAATATTGAAGCAATACCATATATGATATATAATTATTTAGTTAATCCTTAAAAGGATCCGCCCAGTTCAGCGGGTTATTTAAGACATACCCATACAGATTAACATCGCCACCGGCAAACCCAATCGGGTCTTTGGAGATG
>NZ_CEYAEZ010000042.1:0-21990 GCF_982781345.1 Desulfovulcanus sp. | reverse complement strand
TGTGTTCAAAATAGGGGACACAATGCCAGAAGAACAATAACAATTGAGTTTATTATTATTTGTTTATTCATCATACTTTATCTGCCACCCTTTCTCCCAATATTCCGGTTGGTCTGACAATTAAAATTACAATTAAAACAAAAAAAGCAATCGCGTCTTTCCAAGCTATGGATATATAGGCTGCACCTAAAGCTTCAATGACTCCAAGAAGAAGTCCTCCGAGCATCGCTCCGGGAATATTACCAATTCCCCCGAGAACAGCGGCAATAAAGGCCTTTAAGCCGTATACCCAGCCCATAGTGAAATTTATTTGTCCATAATACATACCAACCATTACACCACCTGCTCCACCAAGAGCCGGTCCGATAAAAAAGACAATGGAAATAATCTTGTTGACATCGATACCCATGAGTTTGGCAGCTCCCTGATCAATGGCTGCAGCGCGGATAGCTGTCCCGGTTTTGGTCTTTTGAACAAAAAAGTAAAGCCCTGCCATTAAAACCAACGAGGCTACCAGCATTAAGATCCTGATCAAGGGAATATCCAAGCCCATAATATTTACCGAGACCTTAGGTAGTATATTGTGTGGATAAACCCTGAACCTCGCTCCATAGATAAGCATAAGGGCATTGGCAAAAAATATAGATGCGCCAAGAGCGGAAACAACAGCAGACAGTCGATCAGCTTGCCTAAGCGGTCTATAAGCAACCCTTTCTAATAATACGCCAACTATTCCCACAAGGACCATAATCATCACAACCAACACCAGGATCCCTGTGACTGGTCCCAAGTAATTACTTAGGCCAAGTGAAGTAAGCAGAGTCAATCCCAGATAAGCCCCAATAGTAAACAGATCACCATGAGCAAAGTTGATCAGCTTCATTACTCCATAGACCATAGTATAACCTAAGGCGATCAAAGCATATATCCCGCCAATGGCCAGTCCATTTGTCAGCTGCTGAAAAAATAGCTCCATTTTCCCACCTATTTTAAATTTAATTTACGGAATAAATTAAACACAAAAAAAGGGCGCTAACCCAACTTTATTTAGCGCCCTTTTATAGTTGATTACGGTTGAAGTACAAACTTCCCGTCGGCATCTACACGGTAGAGACGATACAAATCTCCTACCCGGTCTCCCTTGGCATTAAAAGAAATTTTTCCGGTCAAACCGGGCATATCCTTGAGTTCATTGTGCAAATAATCAGCCAGTCGATCAGGATCGGTTGATTTAGTACCTTTAATAGCCTCGGCAATGGCTAGGAATGCGTCGCCAGAAAGTACTGCCCAGACTGATCCAGGTGCGCTTCCATACTTCTTGACGTAAGCAGCTAAGAACTCCTTGGCTTCCTTAGAATCCAAGTCTTGAGGAACTGGAGGGCTTAAGAAATAGAATCCCTCGGCCGCATCTTTCCCGGCAATCTTGACCAGATCGGGATTATTAGTTGCATCACCGCCAATAAATGGTACATTCCAGTTCATTTCTTTTTTCTGCCTCAGAAGCAATCCGGCTTCAGGATAATAGCCTGTGAAAAAAACCACTTCTGGTTTAGCTGCTTTTAACTTGGTCAAAATAGCGCTATAGTCTCTTTCTCCAGGGGTAAGGGCATCATAAAAGACGATTTTTAAACCTTTTTCCTCAAGCAGACTTTTCGCTTCATCAGCTAGCCCCTTGGAATATGTTGTATTGTCATGCAAGATAGCAATGCGCTTAAAGCCCATCTTCTCAAGGTTTTTTACTGCCACACGCCCCTGCTCATCATCCCTAGGACATGTACGAAAGAAATATTTCAGGCCTTTTTCGGTCAGCCTGATTGCAGTTGAGCCATTGGCAATCTGTATAATCTTAAATTCATCAAAAATATTTTGAGATGCCTCTGTAACCGATGAGCCATAGGTCCCAATGACACCCACGATATCCTGAGTTGCTAGCCTTTGTGCTGCCAAGGCAGCAGTTCTAGGATCACCGCCGTCATCCTCAACCACAATCTCCACGTCAGCCCCCAAAAGGCCTCCTTGTGCATTAATATCTTCCGCGAGTAGCTCGACAATTTTTTTCATATCCTGGCCTTCACTAGCCCATGATCCTGTCAAAGGACACATAAGACCGATCTTTATACTTTTAGCCCATGCACCATTAAGACCAAGGATTAACGTGAAAACTACACCCAGTCCTATCCAAAACAAACGCCTCTTCATCCAAACCTCCTTAGATTTGTTGATGGTTACACTTCTGATTGACCAAAAACTAAATTAAAATTTTACTGTCGAGTCTGTGGCCAAACCCCATTTTAACTACCAGATTAGAAATCAGGATTGAAAAAAAATTATGAAAAATTGTCCTCTCAGTAAAATTCGGCCACAGACTCTGTTATCTTCCTAAAAAAGTTGACTAAAAAAGCCGATTATTTTTTTGCATATATAAAAAAATATTTTTTTTCAATATTAAATTGCTTATTTTGTACTTTTTTTTGAATTTTGTTTTCATTGTTCTTTTATTTATTGATGAAAATTCAAAAAAATCGCTTTTTAACAATATTTTTTTGTTTAAAACAAAAAAAGCCCCGCATAAGCGGGGCTTTTTTTAACAAATAACTCAATTCTGTTTTATTCACCCAAACCTTTTCTACCAACCTGACGGGCATACGCAAGAGCAACAGTCCTGTAGACCAAGTGAGCAAGTTTAGACCATGGCAAATATGCAATCATCATAAATACAGAGATAAGATGGAGATAATAGACTGGGTAAGCCAAACCTGGCACATTAGCCAAACGTAATATCTCACTTAAAATACCTGTAATTGCAATAGCCCAGATAACACCAATCAAATACCAATCATAATAAGATGTCACAGACTTTGAAGGATCAGCATTTAGACGCATACGTGTAATCGAAATAAGTCCAACAACCAAAGCTATGGCACCAATGTTGGCTAAAATCTTAACAGGATTCAACAATGAAAGCGGAGTGTGCAATTGGTGTCCAATGAGCAGCCCTCCCCAGTGTCCAACAGCCACAACTGAGGTAACAATGAACAAGGCTACAAAACCATAGAATATGTATAGATGCCCTTTGTACCGGTCTTTATTTGAAGCGCATTCCTGAAACTTTTTATGGGTAACAATTTCTTCTTTAACAACATCAATCAAGGCCTTCCAAAAACTGGGAGCATCTTCTCCTGGAGTTAAGCCTGACTCTTTAAAAGACTTAAACAAATTACCAACGGCTGAAGCAAAAGTAAAAAAGACAAAAAGAGCTGCCAGACCAAAAATAGGATCAATAGTATAATCTCCAGGGAAGACCTTGGCATATTCAATAGTGCCTTCGGGGATACTAAGACCAGTTGTGAAGCCCCAGATGATAAAGTAAATTAAAGCTGGAATGGCAAAAAGTATGGGCAAATACTTGGAGGAACTCATCCACTTTCCTATTATAGCTGGTTTGGCCAAAGATCTATATGCCATATTTCTCAAGGCCGCCAGTACATCTCCCGGGCTGGCACCTCTGGGGCAAAGGTCTGAACATTCCCCACAATTATGGCACAGCCAAATATCAATATCGTTAACCAGCTTATCCTTAAGTCCCCATTGGGCCCAAATCATTTCCTTACGCGGGAAAGGGCCTTCTTCTGGTGACAACGGGCAGACCACGCTACATGTTGCACATTGATAACATTTTTTGAGGGATTCTCCCCCTGCGGCCTGCAAATCCTTAATAAATTGAACATCCGGGTCAATTTGTAATCTTGCCATTTATATCCTCCTAGAAGCCCTTGAATGGGTTTGGTCCATAACTTTCGACTTCTTCCACAAACTCATCTATAATTTGAGGTATCTTGTCATACTCATCTATGGCCACCTGTACCTGTTTCACACGCTCAGGCTCTACCTGCAATTTCTCAAGTGTTTCAGCTATGTTCTCCATTCTTCTGTTACATAGCTCACTACCTTTAACAAAGTGACACTGATAATCATCTCCAAACTTACAACCCATAAGCAGAACACCATCTAGACCCTTGGACATTGCCTCAGCAACCCACTGAGTGTTTACTGACCCAAGACAGCGCACAGGTATAAAACGCACATAAGCAGACCATTTTTTCCCGCGCATGGCAGCCATATCAAGGGCAGGATAAGCATCGTTTTCGCATACAAGTACCAAAATCCTGTAGCCGCCTTCTTCCTCGTCTTCAGGAACTTCAATAGATTGAATCATATCATTGACAATAGTTACGCTGTAATTATCGAAGGATATAACTCTTTCGGGACATGCTCCCATACAGGTTCCGCAGCGGCGACAACGAGTAGGATTTGGCTTGGGAGTTCCTTTTTCATCATCATCCAATGCGCCAAAAGGACATTCTTCTGTACATCTCTTACACTGAGTACAACGAACAAAGTTAAACTTGGGATAAGACATATCCCCTGAGCGAGGATGGACAGCGACCCCTCTGTTGGCAGACTCAATACACTGGATGGCTTTTAAGGCTGCTCCAGTAGCATCCTCTTTGGCCGCATTTAAATTCATAGGCTGCCTTACACATCCAGCTGCATAAATACCTGTTCTCCTGGTTTCATAAGGGAAGCAAATATAGTTGGAATCAGCAAAACCGTCAAAAAGCATTAATTCAGGAAATGTTGGGCCCTGCCTGTACTGAAGTTTCAAGCAAGAGGTCTCTACCAGTTTGCCAAAGAGTGGATCGTCTCCTTCTTCCTGACCTTCTTCTTTCTTTTCGTCTTCGGATCCCCCCTGGCTCTTTTTTTCCAGGTACTCAAGTTCTAGTTTTGCCTCCTCAGCAGTTGTTGGAACCATACCTGTAGCCAAAACAAGTAGATCCACTTTCACTTCCAGGCTTTCACCCAGGAGAGTATCTTTAACCCTAATCACGATCTTGCCGTCACTGTCTTCAACAATCTCTTCAACCTCAGATTTGGTCAAGAATATACCTGGATCATCCTGTGCTGCTTTGTAATAGTTCTCGTATACGCCAGGGGTACGCATATCTTTATAAAAAATATAGGCCTTGGCATTGTCATCCTTTTCGCGCACATACTTGGCCTGTTTCAGAGATACCATACAGCAAACAGATGAACAGTAGGGCAGATGCTCTGGATCTCTCTGACCAGCACATTGAATAAAGGCCACACTCTCAACCTTCTGGCCATCAGAAGGCTTAGTCAGATTGCCCTCTTTGGCCATCTTTTCAAATTCTACATTGGTGACTACATTTTTAAATTTTCCATAGCCCAGGGGCTCAAGTTTGCTGGCATCATAAGGCTTCCAGCCTGTAGCCAAGACCACGGCCCCAATTTTAAGCTCCTGCTCATCTTCGCCAGTTTTGACTTTTGCTTCATAAAGGCCTGGCGCACCAGAAATAGACTCAATATTTGCACTGGTTAAAACTTTTATTTTATCGTGATTTTCTACCTGAGCAATAAGGTCGTTTATGGTTGGCTCTTCAGCATCCGTATAAGGATAGTTAGAGGGTAATTGTTTATACAACTGTGCGGCAAAACCACCCAGCTTTTCTTCCTTTTCCACCAGTACGACATCATAACCAGTATTGGCTGCATTTAAAGCTGCATTAAGACCAGTAAAACCACCTCCAACGACCAAAATAGTCTTGTTAATTTCAGGCATCTCCGGCTCAGGCTTTTCTATCTTTTCCAGCTTGGACACTGCCATTCTGATGTAGTCCTGAGCCATCATGGTCAGGGGATCAGCATCCAGCTCGGTCTCTTCCAGAGGCGGTAAATCAGGTTCATTATAAGACCACACGGCCAGCTCGCGAATATTGGCCCGTTCTACAAAAACATCCGGGCCAAAATCAAAGACATCCCACATTATTCTGGGTGAGCAGGCAGCTACACAAACTGCGTTTATGCCATCTTCCTGAATATCTTTCTGAATTTCTGCCACGCCTTCCTTGCCGCACAAAAAAGGCAAGGTTTTTATCAAAGCAGGACAAGCTTCATCATCTATATATTCAGTAAGCTGCTCTAGGTTGAGATTCTTACCGATTTCACACCCAGTGCAGATATAAACTCCTATCTTTTTATCTGCCATTAGTCTTACCTCCTCACCAAAGTTTGAATAGCTTTTAAGGCCGCACCAGTGGCAGTTTCAGCGGATGTCACAACATCCAATGGCATTTTAGCGCAACCAGCGGCAAAAATACCATTTTCATCCCCGCCAATGATGAACCCTTGATCATCTTTAGTCACGTCTATGGACAGTCCCTCAACTGCAATGGAGGGTTGCATTCCCGTTGCCAACACTACCATATCGTATTTCTCTTCTTGTTTCAGTCCAGCCAAAATATCTTCAGCTGTTACGATTACATCTCCGCTTGCATCTTCTTCTAACTTCGCCACCTTACCTTTAACCATTTTAATTTTATCGTCTTCTTGTATCTTCTTTAAAAACTTTTCATAGCGGCCTGGAGCTCTGAGGTCGATATAATAGATAACAATTTCTGCATCTGGGTATTGTTCTCGAATGTATGTACATTGTTTTAAGGAGGCCATGCAACAAATATATGAACAATAATTGAGGTGGTTCTGATCCCTTGATCCAGCACATTGTACAAAGGCTATCCTCTGGGGTTCCTTTCCATCAGATGGCCTTAAAATCTTTCCCTGGGTAGGACCGTTAGGGGCGGCCAGTCGTTCCATCTGCATATTTGTAATGGCATTCTTAATTTGGCCGGCACCCAAATTATCAAGCTTGGTCACATCGTATGGTACCCAGCCAGTGGCACAGATAATTGACCCTACGTTTAGAGTAATTTCTTTTTCCTTCTCTTCAAGATCAATGGCGTTGTATTCGCATGCGCTGACACATTTGGCACACGAACTTCCGGTACAAACTTTATCGTCAATTACATAACGCATGGGCATGGACATCATATGCGGCCTATAAATAGCCTTGCTCTTGCCCAAACCAAAATCAAAGTCACAATCTCTTTCAACAGGACAGGCTTCCACGCATTTATCGCAAGCTGTGCAATTATTGTTCACGTATCTGGGTTTGAGCTTAATGGTAACTTCAAAATTTCCGGGCTGGCCTTTGATTGAAGTCACCTCAGCTAAAGTAAAAAATTTGACCTTGGGATTTTTCTTGATCCTTTGAAAATTAATCTCGAGCCCACAAGTGGGAGGACACAATTTTGGAAAATAGTGCTTTAATTGTGCAACTCTTCCCCCAAGATACGGTTGTTTTTCAACAATAAATACCTCATAACCTACTTCTGCAGCCTCAAGCGCGGCTGTAATCCCACTAAAGCCGCCACCTATAACAAGTATACTGCTACTATTAGACATGTTAATCCTCCCTATTTATTGCCTAAATATTAGGTACAAAATGGCCTTAGCCCAAACTCCTTTGTTTAGCAGGAATTTCTCATACCTTACCCACTAAAAAAAATAAAGCTCAGGCTTAGACCATTTATAATAAAAATGGCTGCGGGCCTATGGCCCGCAGCCTGTAATGCAACCTTATGGATGCATTGGATCAGGAATAATCTGAATATAGGGTTTCTTAAAGAACTTGGTCTCACCTGTCTCAGGATTGAATTGTGAGTTAGTGAAACATTTCCATTCTTCATCATTGAGCTCGAGGTAGTCAGTGCGATAGTAGAAGCCAGGATACCTTGTTTCCTTACGGAACTTAATATGCAGTACGTGCAAGCGAACAGTCCATAAGCGATGGTAGTTTTCCCAAGCTCTGAGAAGTTCATGCAGGTCACGAGCACAAATCTTTGCGGAATCTTCTTCAAGCATATCTAAAAGCTTTTCACAATGCTCGAGTAAGGTCTGAGAAGTGTTGTAGTAAGTTGCAACACCACCACCATACTCGTCAGTGGCCTTGATGAGACGCATCATGAAGTTACGTGGAGTGATATATTTGGGGTTGATATCAGGAGCAGTGGTGATGTCCTTGTTCTCTTGATAGGTGTACCAAGGTTTGTAAACCATCTTGGCCAACTCTTCAGGGGATTCCTTCAATGTTGGCTTGAAGTCCTTATGGTCAACAACCCAGCGAACCATTTGCTTACCAGCAATACGACCTTCAGCGTGAGAACCTGAGGAGAACTTATGACCAGAAGCACCAACACCGTCAGCACAGGTGAACAGGCCGTTAACTGTTGTCATGCGGTTGTAAACTTTACCGTTATCAGCTTTGATCTTGTACTCTTCAGGTACCCAGTCTTCGTCTGGACCAGAAACCCAGATACCGCAGCAACCGGAATGTGAACCCAAGAGATAAGGCTCTGTAGGCATGATCTCGGAACCAACCTTTTCAGGCTCGATATTCATACATGCCCACAAGTTGGCTTGACCAACACACATGTCAAGGAAATCTTCCCAAGCTTCAGCTTCAAGATGCTTCTGCTCTTTCTTGCTGAGTTCTTTGAAGGTAGTCTGCAGAGCAGTGGCAGTATCCATGAAGATAGGACCGCGACCTTCTTTCATTTCCTTGAGCATCATGTGGTTACGCAGGCAGGTAGGAATAATTGGGCCATGTGCATAACCTTTTTCTTCATAAGACTTAAGCATCTCGCGGTTGGTCACGCAGTAGTCTTCACCCTTGGCATTGGTGGCTTTAGCTTTGAAGAGCAAGAACCATGCACCAACAGGACCGTAACCATCTTTGAAACGAGCAGGTACGAACCTGTTTTCCATCATGGTCATTTCGGCGCCAACCTGAGCACACATGGTATAAGTGGAACCAGCGTTCCAAACAGGATACCATGCACGGCCCATACCTTCACCGGTTGACCTTGGGCGGTAAACATTAACAGCTCCACCACAGGCACACAGCAAGGCATTACAACGGAAGACGTAAACTTTATTCTCACGAGTAGAGAAACCAACAGCACCTGCGATACGATTGGGTTCATTGGCATCCAGGAGCAGCTTAACAACAAAAATACGCTCCATGTAATTTTCTTCACCAAGAGCGTTCTTAGCTGCTTCAGCAACGATACACTTATAAGACTCACCATTGATCATGATCTGCCAACGGCCAGAGCGTACTGGCTTTGCGCCATTGCGCACAGCCAAACCTTTCTTCTTGGCTTGTGCACCGTCTAAACGTTTGCCGTCCTCGGTTTGTACCCACAAAGGCAGGCCCCATTCTTCAAAAAGATGAACTGAATCATCAACGTGACGGCCAAGATCAAAGATCAAGTCCTCACGAACCAAACCCATCAGGTCTGTACGGACCATGCGGACATAATCATCAGGATCATTTTCACCAAGATAAGTATTAATAGCAGACAAACCCTGGGCAACAGCGCCAGAACGCTCTAAAGCGGCCTTATCAACCAAGAGAATCTTAACACCATACTTGTCTGCCCATCTCTTGGCCTCAAAGGCAGCACCACAGGCGCCCATACCACCACCGACAATCAAGATATCGGTATCCATTTCTACTATTTCGGGTTCAGCCAAAGGCAACCCTAAAGGCTCAGCCTTAGCAGGAATACGGGGCATAATATCCTCCTTAAATTTTGTTTTTACAGTTAATGCTTAGAACTACCTATTTTATTGTTTGGTAGGATCAACCCAGGTTTCAACAAGGTCAGCATTTTTCACTTCAAACTTTTTACCCAACACTTCCTTAGGAGTCTTTAATTCAGTCTCAGTGAACAGCAATTCATTGTCCAGATCACCTGGTTCTGGCTTGCCATCATAAGGCTTGATTGAACCTTCATCAGTAGTTCTGATGGGGAACTTGAAGCGCTTGATGTTGCCATTACGGAACTGAATGGTCCACATAATATCTGAAGCACTACGCATAGGAATACTGGTTCCGCCCATAGGTGCGAAGTCAGCATAAGGACGAGCCTCAATAGCGCCCTGAGGACAAATCTTTACACAAGAATAACATTCCCAGCATGCATCTGGCTCCTGGTTGTAAGCCTTCATTTCCTCAGGATCGAGGATCATCAGGTCGTTAGGGCAGATGTACATACATGCAGTCTTTTCTCCACCCTTACAGCCGTCACACTTGGCTGGATTAACAAAGGTTGGCATAATGTTCCTCCTAAATTAATAAGGTTTTTAGATTAACTAAACCACAAACCAATGCCACTTAAATGCTAAAAACGGCAAAGGGGATTCCCTTGCTCATCAGATTAGCTTGCTTGTGAAAACATTAACAAGATGCTCTTTCGCTTGTCAAGGAGAAAGTGAATTTTATCGCAAAACAAACTCGGGTCAAAAGAGTAAGCTCTTGGCCGCCAAAAAAAACTACATTGCGTCGCCAGAGGCTGCTTTCTGCATTTTAATCTCAACCTTCTCTGTCAGATTTTCATAGTATTCACGCAAGATAGCCAGAACTTCTTCGCGACCAAAGTGATCAGGAATAGGTTGACCTTCTGAAAGAGCCTTCCGCAATTTGGTACCGCTCAGGATAACGCGATCTTCCTTGCTATGCGGACAGGTTCTAAGAGAAGCCATGCCATCACACTTGTAGCAGTAGAAGGTCCAGTCAATTTTCAAAGGCTGACAAATTAGGGCTTTGCCAGGCTCAGGACAGGCTTCGTTAGCGTATGGGATGCGATCAAAGATTTCTTGAGCTTCAAACAGACCGTAAAAATCGCCAACACCAGCATGGTCACGACCAATAATCATATGAGAAACTCCGTAGTTTTGACGGAATGTAGCATGCAACAGAGCTTCCCGAGGACCAGCATAGCGCATATCCAGAGGATAACCGCCCTGGACGACATTTTCTTTCACAAAATAGTGCTCAATCAATGTATCAATACATTTAACGCGTACTTCTGCAGGAATATCACCAGGCTTTAAGCTACCAATCAAGGAATGGATAAATACACCGTCAAGGACTTCAATAGCGATCTTGGCCAAAAATTCATGAGATCTGTGCATTGGGTTCCTGAGTTGCAATGCACCGACGGTTTTCCATCCACGCTTTTCAAATTCAGCTCTGGCTTCAGCAGGCCGCATGTAAATGCCTTTATACTTGGTTGGGAACTCGCCCTCGCTGAGCACGTTCACAGGACCGGCAAGACAGACTTCCTTCTCGGCCATAACCATTTTTACACCAGGATGGTCTTCCAAAGCTACTTCCCAGAATTTATCATCTGCGCTATCTTCACCTTGTCCCTTGTAAACCAACTCACATTCCCACTTTTTGTCTTCCTCTGTCTTTTCCCACTTTTCTGTGACCTTCATTGTGGCCATGATTTCATCGCCTTTTGGATCGTACAGGGCAATTTCATCACCTTCCTTGATCTCGGCAGCATCTTCTTTCGTCACGGACATAGTTACAGGGACTGGCCAAAATGTACCATCGGCTAAAAGAAAATTTTCGCAAACTCCTTTCCAATCGGCCCTGGTCATAAAACCATCCAGAGGACTAAAACCACCAGTACCGATCATAATCAAGTCGCCTCTTTCACGACTGGTAATAGGAACCTGCTTTAAACCCTGAGCCTTTTTCAATTCTTCTTCTCTCTCGGCTCCTTCAAGCAAACGAATTACCAAGCCTTTTCCACCATGAGGGGGAACGAGTTTTGACATAACAAAACCTCCTTAATTGTTAATTTCTAAGCTTTATCACCTTAACAGCTTGTGAATTTGTGAACTTGATACAGTCATTGCTCAAAACTTTCAAGTCCCTAAGACCAACTTTTGTGATTTTTTTATCAAAAATTTTATACCAAACACGAACCCACCGCCTCCCCTCAAAAGATAAAGACAAATCGACCGCTTTAACACATTGATTTTACAATACTTTTTTTCAAAAAAACTCCTTGCAAAAAAATAAACAGCTTTTATTTATGCCATGCGGGTCCCAGGGAATTCTATTTTTAACGTACCACAGACCTTATTCACTTTAGTATCAACTTTGTTTATAAAGTTTATTTACCAAACACCCCTATATAAATGTGATTTTTGGCACATTTACCCAAATACACCCTACTTTCGGCTCAATTTTAATTGTGATTAATTTAACAATTCGCTTGTTCCATTAATCTTAATCTAAACACCATATTCAAAGCAATTTAACAAATGCCCTGATTCAACCATTAATTTCATAACACATATAAAGAAAATTTTTTTAACCAAAACAAATGCCTCTTAGTATTTAAGAATTTTGTTTATATAGTACTACATAAAATCTATTTTAAATATACTATAAGCCATATACAACTTTAGTGTCAATATTTTTTATAAAATCTAAACTAGATTTTTTTATACAAGCACTTTGTGATACATTTCCCTGATTTGTTTTACTGTTTGGATAATTCTCTTTGATGAAGAACAATGATGTGAAGAAAAATATATACGTCTTATACAATCAATATAAACATTTGCTTACTTATTCTCTTCGAATTTACTGGATCGGTTTTGAAGGAAGGAAATATAAAGGCAAGTCTTTGATCTTCTCGTCAAAGAGTAGATACGATTAGATATTACTAGCTCAGAACAAAAAGGACTAGAAGGCTATCACATGCAGGAGTGATAAAATCACCGGAGAAAAGTCTCTATCTTTCTTAGACGAAACAAAATCTTTTCTTCAGTAAATCGAGAAAAACTAGGGCTGTTCCTGGCAATTTTGGGATAAAATCTTTATGGGACTTGAGACTTAATTTTATAGTAGGGTTAAAAAATATACTCTAACCCCCGCTCGTCCCAATTTCTAAATATTTCTTTTGGATATAACATTCTTTGAAATGTTTAAGTACCAAATCAAATAAACGCTTCTGCCCACAATTTCTATCCGTCACAAATAGGCTCACAAATAGCCCGGTCGGTTTGGAAATATTTTTCTAAAGGTCCAATTTATTAAGCAAATCCTTATAAAACAGGCACACAATAGCTCTTGTTAATTGGAGCTTTTTAACTTCTTTTGATATCATCGCGTACTACGGTCAAAATTTATTCAAAAAAAATTTGGCAATAGCTCTAACTGTACGAGGAAATTGATTTATAACTCGTTAAGGACCTTGGTTAAGTTACCAACCTTTTTCCATAAGTATTTCTTTCAGTTTCTCTGTATTCTTTTTTTCAATCAAAAGCATTTTTTTGGACTTGGCTTCCTTGATTTTCTCCATCAACTCTTTAATATCTGCAGGTTTTTCGATAAAGTCTAAAGCACCCAGCTTCATGGCCTCAATCCCGCTTTTCACAGTGGCATGCCCGGTTAAAAGGATAATTTGCAGTTCAGGATTAGTAGCTTTGATACTTTTCAATGTTTCCAAGCCGTCCATATCTGGCATAAGCATATCCAGAATTACGGCATCATAGCTCTCCTGCCCAATCTTCTCCAATGCCTCTTTACCGGAAGTAGCCGTGGCTACTTCTAGCCCCCTATTTTTCATCCTCTCTGATAAAGCTGATAAAAATTCCTGTTCGTCATCAACTAATAAAACTTTTTCATGGCTCATAACTAAATCTCCTAGCTAATTTTATTAATTGAAATTTTAGTTTGTTGCTCAACTGAAATATGCGCTTCTATGGTCGAGGCCAAGACTTTTAAAAACTCATTTACTTCCACAGGCTCAGAAATAATTACTGTTGGCAGTTTTTTTTGTTTAACACAACTTAAAGAGATTTGTAACCCCTTTTCCCTGCCTTCCATAATTTGATCAATACAAGAAAATATAAGGTCCATAAGTATAAAAGGCTGGGTCGAAACATTAACCGGCTCTAAGTTTGAAGCTATAAGCTGAAAGCCTTTAACCGCGGCCATACGCTGAGCCAAATCAACAACCAAAGTAACTATTTCTCTCAAATCAACCTGGACCCAGGTTTCATCTACAGAATGAGCAAATTTGTTCAATCGCCGGGCAATGGTATTTACCCGCTCAACCTGTTGGGCAATTGAAGCTACAATACCTTTTATCCTCTCTATATCTAAATGCCGCCCTTGCTGTGCAAGATAAAGAAAATCCTCAAGCAATCCATTTTGCTCATTTATGACAGCCAAACAGTTTTTTATCTCATGGGAGATACTAGCGCCGACCCGACCAAAAAACTTTAGTCCCTGCCCCTCTAGAATTGACCAATTAATTTCATCCATAACAACCTCAGATTCAAAAAATTTTATTCTTCGACAATTTCTTTCAATTTAGAAATAAACTCATCAAGCTGCACTGGTTTGACTAAGTAAAAACAGGCTCCCTTGGAACAACCTTTTTTAAACGCATCTTCCGAACCATGACCGGTCAAAAAACTGAATTTCATCTCTGGCTTAATCTTTTTAATCATTTCCATAAGATCAAATCCGCCTACCTTGGGCATTTTTACATCTAGTACTGCCAGATCGTAATCATTCTCCCGAACCAGCTTGAGAGCATCCTGTGCATTTGTAGCCCAATCTGCTTCTATCCCCCGAAAAGATAGTCTTTCGGCCAGGGTTGAAACTAGGTCCTTTTCATCATCTACTAGTAAAATACGCAAAACTTTAACCACCCCCTAAGTATTTAAAATCCTAAGCTCGACCAACAGGCAGGATTATGGTGAATTTACTCCCTTTGCCCACCTGACTTTGTACCTCAATTTCTCCGCCAAGCTTTTTGACTAATCCATATGTTATAGACAGGCCAAGCCCTGTCCCTCCTTTCTTTTTCTTGGTGGAAAAAAATGGCTCGAAGATCCTCTTTAAATTTTCCGGCGGAATACCACAACCATCATCAGCAATCGAAATACGCACCCTGTTTTCATCCAATTTCTTCATTTCAATCTGAATATGTCCTCCATCGTCCACAGCTGCGAAGGCATTATTAATGATATTCAAAAAAATCTGTTGAAGTTGGCCCCGATCACTTATTATGGTTGGAAAATCTTCATCTACCTGGACATCAATCTGAATATCCCGATACTCTGCCTCTTTTTCCAAAAAACCCAATACCTCATGCACGAGTTTAGGTAAATCTATTTCTTCTTTCTGAACATCAATATGCCTGGCAAAACCTAATAATCGGTGGGTAATAGCTCTGCATCTGTCCACCTGAGCGATAATAGAATCGACTAGTGTCAATAACCTTTCATCTTGGGCATATTTATCAGTATATGTAAATAAATCTTTAATAAGGCCTGCCCGTTCATTTATAATGGCCAGTGGATTATTTATTTCATGGGCCACACCTGCGGCCAAACGCCCAATGGAGGCCATTTTATTGGCATGTTCGGCATTATGCAAGGTAGCCAACCTGTTCATGTCGGCTATATAAATACGACTGATAAGCATTGTTGCCGCTCCCAAAATAACCACCAGAATAATAACAATGCTTGATATCAAAAGAGCCAACATCTCTCTTTTTAACTTCCACCAGCTTTGCAAGAGGACAATAGGCTTTTGAACAAGCACTAAAATAAATGGAGAGTGGGCAATATATGCACACCCCACAATGAATTTCTGACCGCTATTATCCTGAACTTCACAAATTTCAGTTTGCTCGGGACAATCAGGTAGAAGCATCTCTATTTTTGAAAGCACATCACCATAGTATCTTGAACTGGTTTGTAATATCCCTTGGTGATTGATAATGAAAGCATCACTCTCAGGACGCAAATCTATAGAAGAAACTAGTTTGGCAAACCGTTCAGTATCAATGGTAGCCCTCAAGACAAAAAAATCACCATCAGGCAAAAGATGTTTTACCGCTATAACAAAGTGGGGAATATGTCGAAATCCTTTGAATACGTCGCTGATATAAATACCACGAACAATAACTTCTTTAAACCAATCCTGCTCTTTATAATTGCGCCCTTTAAGCTCATAGGGCCCTACATATGACTTCTGAGTTCCGTTTGAATCTATTATACCCAGATCCACAAAGCCACCAAAAGTCTCTTTTAAGTCCAAAAAAATTCTAGCCAGTCGATCCTGATTTTTTAATTCACTAAAATCATTATTCCGAACAATAAAAGTTAAGGCAGAGGTTCTTTCTTCCAAAAAATAAGTCAGGCTACGTCGTGTATTGGAAACAAGACGCACTAAGGGGTAGGTTATCTCGGCCCTCATTCCTTTTTCATAAAGGTTTAAATTCATGAAGGTCATTATCAAGAGGGGCAGAATAGACACTCCGGCAATACTCACCACCACTATCAGCCACATGCGGCGATAGTTAAACAGTGTCTTACCTACCCCATCCTGGTCGGTTGCATCCCAAAAGACTGGCCTAAATAAGTCCCAGAACATTTATTTATCACCACGAAAACGAGCCGGCTGCATACCAACTACGCTCTATGCCTTACGCTCCTTAATCTTTGCATACGCTTTCTTCATTGTTTCGGTTAAAAGTTCTATATCCACTGGCTTTTGTAAATATGCAAAAGCACCCAGTTCCATACAAGTTTGGCGATCCTTTTCTGAACCGTGCCCAGTAAGAATAATAACTTCAATATTGGGATGAGTCTTTTTAATTCTCCTTAAGAC
This sequence comes from Desulfovulcanus sp., assembly GCF_982781345.1. Taxonomy (NCBI): domain Bacteria; kingdom Pseudomonadati; phylum Thermodesulfobacteriota; class Desulfovibrionia; order Desulfovibrionales; family Desulfonauticaceae; genus Desulfovulcanus; species Desulfovulcanus sp. The sequence goes on along the minus strand of NZ_CEYAEZ010000042.1, from coordinate 5,570 downwards.
CTCAATACCATTTATGCCGGGCATCTTCAAATCAAGAACAATAACCTCTGGCTCTTCAGCTTGTACAAATTTCAAAGCCTGTTCACCGTCATAAACAACAGCGGAACCCATATCACGCATAAGCAAACGCTCAGACAATGTCTGGACAAATTCACGCTCATCATCAACCAAAAGAACCTTTGATGGCCTCTCAAAATCAAATTTCCTGTAAATATCTGTCTGGTAAAAATTTGGCCCTATCTTGGTCTTGACATCTTTAACTCCGGGAAGCTTTGAAACAATATCTTTGAGTTCTTGCTCCAGTTTAGAAAGCATGATCACATTTTTTTCTATGGTCAGGAGCACCACGCCATCTTCAGCATCCACAGTAACATTATGTCCCTCAGAGGCCAAAGCCACCTCTACCTGGGCTGCCAGTTTAAAATCTTGAATTGCTTTTATAGATTTATCTGTAGGCTTAAGAATATCTTTCTGCACATACTCAGTAACTATCTGCACAGCCTCATCAATTGTTTTTTTATCTGTGGGCAAGACTATATCGTATAGAGAAGAGTGCCATGGTTCTTTATCAAAAAGATGCTCGGACCAATTAATACACCCTTCATCAAAATCATTGATCCCCTTTATAGCTTCCTTTTCAGATAACCCATTATTCATGGCCTGCTGAATACGATATTTCTTATCAGCAATAAGACAGACCTTGAGCACATGAGTAATTTTACTCGGGACAAGAAGACCAGCCCAACCAAAATATAACCTATTATCAACCTCTAAGTATTCAGCCAGAATAGACTTTAAAAAGGCGACGCATCTTTCTTTTTCGTGGGTAAATTTGTTAAATACCGATGGCTTGCAAAAAATCGCCCGACGGATCTTGTCAACGGGCATATCAAACTTCTTGCTTGCAGCCTGAAACAGTGCGTTATCGTCTATTATTTCATATTCTAACTTTTGGGCAATTTTATCTGCTATAGTTTCCGCATGCACAAAGTTGCCGTAGGTTATGCTTATAGATGACATGCTGAACTCCTTTTTAGAGTTTATTGAGTTAAAGCTAGGTGTGAATGCAAAAACGACAATCGTGCCTCATTACGGCGCATCTGCATCCACACCATTCTGCTCCAATTAGTCAGTTCTCTATTTAGGCACATAAGATAAAAGCGGGCACTCGTAAATACTTGCCCCAGTTCTATCTGTATGTGTTTTATAGTAAATATCTTCAATGGCGTCTTCCAGATGACCATAGATATTTTCTTCACCGATCTTTTCCCATAAATGCGTTCGCTTCATGACTGCAATAACATTTTCTTTCAACTCAGCAAAGGAAATACCGCATCCTGCACTACGCACTCTATCTACCAGCAGGGATAGAGCTTCCTCGCCTGAGGCATCCATGTCATTGATTCCATCGGCTACAATCAGAATATGCTTTAGCTCAGGCCTGGTTTGCATAAGTTCCGTAACCTTGTCTTCCAGATAACTGGCATTGGCAAAGAATAACGGCCCGTCAAAACGAATTGCAGCCACATGTCCGCATTCTTTCAAATTATAAGCCTCGGCATTTTTTAAGGCCAGGTCTTCATGCATAGCCAGTCTGGCCACTGTAGGACGCATGCTCTTATACAAGAATACAAGCAGCGAGAGGATAACTCCGACCATGATTCCTTTATCCAGATGCGGAGCAAATGCCAACGTACAGATAAAGGAAATAATGGAGATCGCTCCATCATACCATTGGGCCTTCCAGGCATGGATAAATCCGGACACGTTAATCAAGCCGATAACGGCCATCATAATTACCGCGGCAAGTACTGCCTGGGGCAAATGATAGAGGAGAGGTGTAAAAAAGAGCAGACAGATAATCACTGCCAAACTGGTAAATACACTGGAAAGCCCGGTTACTGCTCCAGCCTGCAAGTTTACAGCCGAGCGGGAAAAAGAACCTGAAATCGGATAACTTTTACCAATAGAGCCTACAATATTAGCTAAACCTTGGCCTATCAACTCCTGGTTCGGATCAAGCCTTTGTCCTGTTTTTGCGGCCATTGCCTTGGCAATGGAAATGGCTTCCATAAAACCCAGGAGAGAAATGATGGCAGCATAAGGCAACAATTTTAAAATAATAGACAAATTGAAATCGGGCATACTCAAAGTTGGAAGACCAGCTGGAATCTTGCCTACTACAGCACCGCCGCCCATCATAAGCAACTTATCTGTCTGCAGGACTTTATTCTTAACCTTGATCCGCCATACACGACCATCTGTTTCCACGCCGGACGGCACATTATCTTTCGGCCAGAAAGTCATGCCGGATTCAGTTTCTACACCGGCAAACTTCATAGCCCTTAGTTTACTCCGGTAACTATGCGCCAACTCTTTGAGACGATTCATTTTCACTTCAATTACTTGCAAATCGTGCTTAATATCTATAGCCGCGATGGAATTTTTACCATACTCTTTGATTACTTTATCCAACTCATTACTCAAGTTTGCCCTTTTTTCACCAAGGTCAGCAATGGCCATTATGGTCTGGTTAAACTTGGCGATATTTTCCTTAGCTTCTTGACTGTGAATCTCATTTAGGTTGGCAACATAGTTATGTTCAAATCCGGTCAACCAGGAAATCAAAGTAGTAACAACTACGGCCACCAATACATTGGGAATACGCGGATTAATTTTTTTAAGGCCATACATAATGGCAAAAGCAAGTGCCCCCATAAAAAGCGTAGGCCAATGGGTATAATCAACAGCAGCCAGTATCACGCGCCAAATAGTCTCATAGTGATGGGCAGCCTTATCCACATACACGCCAAACAATTTGGACAATTGTGAAGAGGCAATAATAATGGCCGCCGCATTGGTAAAACCATTAACCACAGGGTGAGACAAAAAGTTAACCACCAGGCCCAAGCGCAGCACGCCCAGCATGAACTGGAAGATACCCACGGTAAAAGCCAGGATAATAGCGTAAGCAATAAAGGCCTCGCTTCCGGCCGTAGCTAAAGGCTCAAGTGAGGCCGCAGTCATCAAAGAAACAACAGCCACAGGACCGGTCGCCAACTGTCGGCTGGAACCAAACAAGGCTGCAATCATAGGTGGCAAAAAAGAGGCATAAAGGCCATAATAAGCAGGTAAGCCAGCAAGTTGTGCATAGGCCATTGATTGCGGAATCAAAACCAGTGCCACAGTCAACCCGGCCACTGCATCAAGCCTGAACTTGGCCAGGTTGTAATCTTTAAACCAGGCAAGAAATGGAAAAATTTTCGCTAACATATACCCCCCGTTTACTATTTATTGTCCCGCCAATGCAGGACTTGATTCTTCACCGACGTTATAATTCTTTAAAATTCTTCGACACGTTTTTAAGACATCATAAAAAAGAGAATCCACCGGAAAAATATGAGCAAGATCGAAACGAATAAGGCCATTTAGCATGGCCAGAATGATCAAAGCCGTCTTGGTTGGCAAAATATCCTTGGAGATAGAACCATCTTTCTGCCCCAGAACTATCCCCTCGACCAAAGCGGTCAAAAAACAGTTGTAAATACTCTCCAAACTCTTACGACAGGCTGAATTTTCAACTGCCAGCTCATAAGAATGGCTGCGGTAAAGCAAAGCCAACTCACTTCGCAATCCTTCTGTCATATAAAAATAAACCTTGACCACCTCCTCCACCATCTCCAGCCCTGAAGAAAACTCTCGGCCATGAACATTTTCGTCAACATTATGAATGATTCTTCCCTGAGCTCTTTTCAGGACCTCCAAAAACAAACCTTCCTTGCTTTTAAAATGATGAAAAATAGTCCCTTCAGCAGCCCCGGCGGCCTTGGCAATTTCAGAGATTGCCGTATAACGAAAGCCCTTTTGGGCAAATAAACGAGTAGCCACGTCCATAATCTTGGTTTTTAAAGAAACAGTTTGTCCTCGCATACTTTCTCTTTCTCCTCGAAAAAACTGAGTGAGCGCTCAGTCGGGAAAAGACTAAGTGAAAAGTTTCACTTTGTCAATAAAGACACACTAGAAAGTTTTTACAGAAAAGATTAGGAGAGCAGTAAAAATTACGTGTAGGTCAAAAAAGCAGTGAAAAAAATCTATCTAAAAAAAGACGAAGATCGAAGAATAAAGGCAGGCCACCTCTGGGTCTTTAGTAATGAGATTGACACTCAGAAAGTATCCTTAAAAAATTTCCAACCCGGCGAAGAAGTCCATGTTCTCACTCACACCGGTAATTTTCTTGCCTCAGGCTATATCAATCCGCACAGCTTGATTAGTGTACGCATCCTATCCAGAAATCCAAAACATACTATTCCAGAACTTATAGCCTCAAGAATTGTTGAGGCCAGGGCTTTGCGTCAAGATATATTCTCTGCCCCGTATTTTCGCCTGGTCTTTGCTGAAAGCGACTTCCTGCCTGGGCTTATTGTCGACCAGTTTCAAGACATCTTAAGCGTTCAATTAACCACCGCGGGCATGGATACAAGAAAAGACTTGATAGAGAAAATATTGATTAACCAGACCCAGGCCAAAAACATTGTCTGGAAAAATGACCTTTCTGCCCGGACCTTAGAGGGTCTGGATAGGCATGTTAAAATTACTGGCCAGGTTCCCGAACAAGGTTTTGTGATTGAAAACGATCATAAATTTATTTTTCCTCTCATGAAAGGCCAAAAAACCGGCTGGTTTTATGACCAGAGAGAAAACAGGCAGAAATTCGCCAGATTTTGTATAGATAAAAATGTATTGGACGTGTTTTCCTATGTTGGAGCGATGTCGATTTATGCAGCCAAGGCCGGAGCAAGACAAGTGCTAGCCATTGACAGCTCAAAACTAGCCTTGGACTTTGCTTACGAAAACAGTTTGTTAAACGGCGTGGACCATAAACTAAAAACTATTTGTTCGGATGCACTGAGCATAATGGAGGAAATGGTCATATCCAAAGAAAAGTTTCAGGCCATAAGTATTGATCCCCCTGCTTTCATCAAGAGAAAAAAAGACAAAAAAAATGGACTTAAAGCTTACCTAAAAGTCAACACTTTGGGGATCAAGCTACTAGCTAAAGGCGGTTATCTAATGACCTGCTCATGCTCCCAGCACCTAAATTTAAACGAGCTAATCAATGTCATCCGGCAGGCAGCACAAAAAAATGGCCGTTTTTTACGCATCATCCAGTTTTGTCATCAGGGACCAGACCACCCTGTGCATCCGGCCATGCATGAAACTAACTATTTAAAAGGATTAATCTGCCAGGTTATGTAATTGAACATTGGCGAAGCCAGTAGATATGTCACTATGCCAAGCGACCAGGGACTATTCATTCTCCAAATGATGTGATAAATCTATAAACTCAATGTTATGCCCTCAATAAAAGAAGTGCCTGTACAGGACAAACGCATCAAAAAAGTTATTGTTTAGTTTTTAGGAAAGAATATGATAGTTTTGTGAAATTTTAGACTTTTTTCGAGCAAAAAATAGGTTAAGACCTCCAAAATTTTTGAGGAGGTCTATCATGAGCAATAATAAAATATTAAAGATTTTATCTATTGTTCCTGAACCAAGAGTTGAGCGTTCTA